>JASHYZ010000006.1 GCA_030042795.1 Terriglobia bacterium
CAATTTATCAACGAACTTCAGTGACAGCACACTAGTGCTCAGTTGCATTAATAAGCGCCATTATTAATAGTCTTCCGAAGGGCGGGGCTTTAGAGTCTGTGTGACAACTCACTTGGTCGACGAAGAATCAATAGCTTACGGACTTAGCCTCGGCTGTAAGTTATTGATTCCACGTTCGGCCTCCGAGTTCTCACACAGACTCTTTAGCCCAATACCGTTCACTTTATAATTCTGATGCATTTCGCGACCTCAACCCGAACCTTACTCAGTTTCTGCCGCCGACGTACGGGAAACTTACTTTGGGGTCGGCGCACCCCGCGCGGTCGCTACCTGGCTTGTAGTGCAGGCATCTGGCCTGCTGGGTGTGGCACTGGCCTGCTGCCTCCGTCAAGAAGAGGCAGGCTGGAAGCCTGCACCACAAGCCAGGCTTGATTCCTCAAGCCTCGCGAAACCAGTTCTCACCCAGACTCTGAAGGCCCGTCCAGCCTCTGCTCAGAGACGGCGGGGCTGAAGCCGGGTTGAAGCCCAATACCGTTCACTTAACGTAGGGACGACCCTTGTGGTCGCCCGCAGGCGGGCACAAGGCCCGCCCCTACGTCGCGTTTGAATTGATTTGAAGCCATTTCGTGGCCTAAATGAACAGTATTGGGACAAGCTCCGGGCCCTACATGAGGGATATCAATCCAGGAGCTTTCACAGAGGAGTCTTCAGGCCCAGCGGTGATTATCAAGCAGCTTGGGAAGCTTGCGTAGGTCGTCGAGTAGGAGATCAGGCGGCGAAGTCTTCAACGTTTCCGGCGCCAGTCCGTACGTGACTCCGCAAGTCCACGCGCCCGCGTTCTTCCCTGTCAGCACGTCGGTGTCGGAGTCGCCGACCATCATGGTGAAATCTGCTTCCACGCCTGCTTCTCGCATGAGGGTGAAAATCCCGAGCGGGTCGGGCTTCTTCGTGGCGAAGCTATTACCGCCGTAAACCCGCATGAAATAGGGACTGAGACCGAGGCCGGCCAGAATTGCCTGGCTGAACTTTACGGGCTTGTTGGTGAGCACAGCCATCGGGCGCGGCTTGAGTTCCTCCAGCGCTTCTCGCACGCCCGGATAGGTGACGGTGTGATCAAGCATATGGTCGCGATAGTATTCGAGGAAAAATTCAACAGACTGCGCCACTTCTTCCTCGCTTGCCTTTTCACCCAGCGCGCGCCGCATCAGCACCACCACACCCCGGCCGACGTAAGAGGCAACCGTTTCCTCCGGCAGCGGGTTGCGGCCCAGGCGCACGCGCACAGCATTCACGCTCTGCACAAGGTCGTCTTTGCTGTTAATCAGAGTGCCGTCGAGGTCGAAAACCAACAAGCGGATGCGCGAGTAATCTCGGGGTGCGTTGTCGCTGGAGAATTCCATGACTGACGCTCCATTATAAGCTACGGTCGTGAACCCACTACCTTGTCGTCATGAAGAAGGCATCGGGCCTGTGTTATAGTCAGCGTTTGGAATTGTCAGCGCGTGTTCTATGACAGAAATACTTCCATTTCGAGCATTCCATTACAACGCAACAGTGGCCGGAGGACTGGGAAAGGTTGTAACCCAGCCCTACGACAAAATCACGCCCGAGATGCAGACACGTTACTACCAGGCGAGCCCTTATAATCTGGTGCGAATCATACGCCGCATGTCCGAGGGAGGTGAGACCGACCCCTACGCCGCTGCCACCACCGACTTTCGCGGCTGGATCAGCAAAGGCGTCCTGGTGCGAGATTCCGCTCCTGCGCTTTACCCCTATGACCAGGAATACAGCGTGCCGGGCTCGCCGCGCGTGCGAAAGCGGCGCCACGGCTTTATCGCACTCTGTCGGCTCGAAGAATACGCGGCCGGCGTAGTCCACCGGCACGAGGAGACTCTTTCCGGTCCCAAGGCGGACCGACTGGCGCTGTTGCAAGCGACGCGGGCCCACTTCGGGCAAATCTTTCTGCTTTACAGTGATCCCGAAGGCGAGCTGGAGCGTGAGATTGCGGCCTGGACCAGCCAGAACGTCCCATGGCAAAGCGTGGATGATGAGTATGGCACGCGGCACGAGGTCTGGCGCATAGCTTCCGGCCCGCTGCTGACGCGAATTCCGGAGGCGTTGCTCAGCCGCAAGCTGGTGATTGCGGACGGCCACCACCGCTACGAAACCGCCTTGGCCTACCAGCGCAGCTTGCCGGAAAGCGCCCGCACGCCGGCAACGGATTACGTGATGGCCACCTTCGTCCGCATGGAGAGCGACGGCTTGGTGATTCTTCCCACCCATCGCGTCATTCACGGGTTGACGGGATTCGACTGGACGATGTTTCTGGCGGAAGCGACCCGCTACTTCGAGGTGAAGGAATTGCCGGGTGAGGCCTCGAGAGATCTTGCGGACTGGCGGCTGGAACTGAGCCAAGCCGGACGCGGCGCTCCGGCTTTCCTGGCCTACGCCGGTCGAGGGCGGGTGGCGTTACTTGAAACGCGAGAGAGCACTGAGGAAATGGAGATGGCTGGGACGCCGCCAGCTTTGGCGCGGCTTGATGTGTTCATCTTGCATCGCCTCGTCATCGAGCAGGTGTTGGGAATCAGCCGTGATGCTGTACGCGAAGAGAAGAACATCCACTACGAGCGTGAGGCCGAGGCAGCCGTGCTGGCTGTTGAACGAGGCCGCGCGAATGTCTGTTTCCTGGTGAACCCGACGCCCATCGAGGCGGTGCGGGATAATGCCTTCGCGGGTCAGCCCATGCCTCAGAAGTCCACGGACTTTTATCCCAAGCTACTCTCCGGACTCACCATTTATGATTTGGAGGAGGGTTAAGAATGCAAGCTTTGACGCCAAGGCGCCAAGAAAAGGTTCTTTGTTTACTCCGCTCACTCTGCGTTACTAACGTCCATTTTCTTCTCGGGCCGCGAAGATTCTGCAAGACGGCTTCGGCTTACAAACTGATTACTCTGGGCGCGCAATGAAAAGCGCACTACAGAGGGCACAGCGCGGCCTTCGGCCGCAACCAAACCGAAGGCCTCGGCGCTCTCTGTGCCTAGAAGCCTCTAACACGGAGTTCACAGAGACTCTGTGGCCTCAGTGTTGAAGGCTTTTGGCCACAGAGGGCACGGAGAGGTTGGGAGCTGCATTCAAGCACAAGACGAAAATCTTCGCGGCCGGAGAAGAAGTTCAGGTTTAGTAATACAGAGAACACGGAGAAAACCTCTGTGACCTCTGTTTGCGGCTTGCACAAATTCTTCCAGACCCCTTTGGTTGCGGCCGACGGCCGCTCTGGGGATGAATGTTTCTCGCAAGTCGCGAAGCTAGGTCCCCAAAAGGTGGATTCCCGCTTGCGCGGGAATGACGACGTTCTGAGGCTTTCGGATGACATCAGCAGCGCATGGATTAGCGTCTCGCATAGCGCCCCGCAGGTCGCCCCTTCATCGCTCAGCATTCATCGTTCAGCGTTTGTTAATTGCTTCTATTCTCCTCTGGAGAACCCAGCCCGCGTCTGCTTGGGGCGGCGCCGGTCAGAGTGCTTCTGCTGATTCCCCTTCGCCCGAGGCGCTCATCAAGGCTGGTCACTGGAAGCGCGCGCGGGCGCAGGTTGAACCGCTTTACAAGGCCAATCCAAATGACGCGGAACTGAACTATTTGATGTCGCTGATCGACGACGCTTTCGGCGACCTTACGGGCGCCCGGGAACTCGCCGAGAAGTCCGTGGCCCTCAAGGGCACCGAATCACGCTATCACCGCCAGCTCGCTGATGTCGACGGCGAGACAGCGCTAACGGCGTCGCTCTTTGCGAGAGGTGGTTGGGCGAAAAAGTTCAAGGCTGAGGCAGACACTGCCGCGTCTCTTGACCCGAAGAACCTGGACGCGCACTTCGACCTGCTGGAGTATTACCTGCAAGCGCCGCGCCTGATGGGTGGCGGCAAAGACAAGGCAGCCGCCATGGCGGAGGAGATCGGCAAGATTGATTCCGTGCAGGGCTACCTTGCCCAGGCGCGGCTGGCGCAGGACCGCAAAGATACGGCCGCTCAGGAGTCCTGGCTATTGAAAGCCGCTGCTGCCAAACCCAACGACCCTGAGATTCTCGTGGCGGTCGCAGATTTTTATCTTAGGCCGCCGCAACCGAACTTCGGGCAGGCAGAGACGTATGGCCGCAAGACCATCGCAGCCGATCCAGGGCGGGCTGATGGCTACGCCTTGCTTGCCACATCTCTAGCCTCCCAGTCGCGGTGGAATGACCTGGAAGGCGTTCTGGAACAGGCCGAAGCCAAGGTGCCGGATGACCACGTTCCCTATTACCGCGCAGGGCTGGCGATTCTGAGCGCTGCCAACCCGGGAAGCGAGGATCTGACTCGCGCAGAGAGTTACTTCCGCAAATATCTAGGCGCTGAGCCCGAGGGAGGTGAACCGCCGCTAGCGGACGCTCATTGGCGCCTGGGTGAAGCGCTGGCCAAGGAAGGACACAAGTCCGAAGCAAAATCAGA
>JASHYZ010000086.1 GCA_030042795.1 Terriglobia bacterium
TTTTTTTGCACTTTTATTGATTCTAAAATACTCCTTGGGTTCGTTTTTTCGTTAAGTGAGAACAACATGTATAGCTCCCGGTCTTGGAGTCTATTTTGGGCACGTTGACGAAAATCGCACTCAAGTTTTTGCGGATTCAGCCGATAAGGGGGGTGAAAAGTGTCTCCCGAACCATTGTGGGCGGTGGACTTACCACCGTTACCAGGCGATGAGCGGGACGAACCTATGATCAGAAATGTAGTTCGAGCAAGCTTACCTCTGACGTTGATCGTAGCAGCCAGCCTCGCCGCTGCCCAAGGCCCGTCGTCCGGCGAAGGGCAGGTTTACAGCGCGGGGCGGCTGCTGACCAATGATTCGATTGTGCGGCTGACCCAAGCCGATATCAGCCAGGAGACAATCCTCCACGTGGTGAATACCCAGCCTGGATCGTATGCCCTTGGAGTGGACGACATCATCGCGCTCAAGCAGGAGGGTGTCTCAGATCGGGTTCTGGACGCCATGTTGGACCATTCCGCCAGCGGTTGCTTCCCTCCCATGACGATGCCGATGGAGATTCTGCTGGCTCCGCCCGTTCCGGGGAATTCAGGAGGGCAGCAACCAAGCCCGACCGGGACACCAGCTTCCAGCCTGTCGAAATCAGTTAGCTCAACTGGAGCAAACGCCACCATCCAAGGAACCCAAGCGCCTGTTTACCATTACGGCGCTGGTGCCAGGAAAGCCTCGCAAAATGCGCAGTGAAGCGCCGGCGTGTGTTCGGTGTTGCGCAAATCTCTTTCGTTAACCGCCAGATAGGCGTAATAGTAGTTGATTAGCGCGTAACGGCTACGGCCTGCCGTACCCGTTGTGAGGGCAGGGCAAGCCCTGCCCCTACATCGCGCATGGCTTCTTCTGATCGAACGATGACTGATCCACCGGCCACCGCAAATGCGGTTCTCTTCCGGCAAGCGTGCCAACTCATCCCAGGCGGGGTAACCAGCTCCGCCCGCCAATTTCATCCTCACCTGGTATTCCGGGAGGCGCAGGGTGCGACTCTAACCGACGCCGATGGCAATCAATACCTTGATTTCCATCTTGCTTTCGGTCCCATCCTGCTGGGCCACAACCAGCCGGTTGTCAACGCTCGCGTGGCCGCGGCGCTCCAACGCGCACCGCTATCGGGAGCCGGGGTCACCGAGCTTGAAATCGAACTAGCGCGCAAGATTCATCAGCACGTGCCCTGCGCGGAGAAGATGCTGCTGTGCACCAGCGGCTCAGAGGCCGTTTCGAGCGCGGTTCATGTGGCGCGGGCGATCACCGGCAAGTCTAAGATCATCAAGTTTCGCGGGTCTTATCACGGCACCTATGATTCGGTGCTGTGCGACGGGCTTGATCCCGAAGGGAAGGATGGTGAAGCGCGCCCCGCGTGGGCAGGGATGCTTCCCGCAGTGAGCGACGCCACCGTGACTTGCACGTACAACGACCTGGACGAGGTGGAGCAGACGTTCGCCCGTCATCGGCACCAGGTCGCGGCCATCCTGGTGGAACCCGTCGGCCACAGCCTGGGCTGCGTGTTGCCCAAGCCGGGTTTCCTTGAGGGACTCCGGCAGCTTGCTTCTGCGCATGGAGCGCTGCTGATCTTTGACGAAGTCATCACCGGTTTCCGGCATCACCTGGGCGGCTACCAGGCGATTTGCGGCGTCACGCCGGACCTGGCGACTTTCGGCAAGGCCATGGCGAACGGCTTCCCGATGGCAGCCATCTGCGGACGCGCCGAGATCATGGATCGGTTCAGCACACGCCCCGGAGGCGACACCTATTTTGCAGGAACCTATCACGGTCATCCTGTAGGCTGCGCGGCAGCTCTTGCCACTATCGAAGTCCTCGAGCGGGAACCCGTCCACGAGCACTTATTCCGCCTGGGTGAGCGCCTGCGGAAGGGGCTGACGGAGATTCATTATCGGCTCGCCACCGGCGCCACGGTGGCAGGATACGGGTCGATTTTCATCACTTACTTCGCTGAGGGGCCCATCGAGAATCATCGCGACGCCCAGCGTGGTGATGCCGCCAGGTTCATCGAGTACCGGCGGCAACTCATCGAGCGTGGCATTTTCCTGACACCGGTGAATCTCAAGCGCGGTCACATCAGTTATGCCCACACAGAGGCGGACATTGACCGGATGCTCGATGTTGCTGAGGGAATTGTGACGTCGACGTTTGCGTAGAACCATGCGGTTTCCGCCAATACAATGCCTGAAAGGAAGAACGGGTCGACCTATTCATGGTAAACGTGTCCCTACCGAACGATGCTTGCGAGGCTTGCGAGCAGGAATGATTGGAGCGCGTGAAGCCATGCCTCGAAAAAGCAAATACGACAAGATCTTAGATGAAATGATGGACTCCGTCCTCGATCACCTAGCGACGCTGCCAGAAGAGGAGGGAAAGGCAAGGCTCGAAGCCCTTGCGACTTATTCTTCTTCCGCGGTCGGGGGGCCGACCCTTGGGTCGGCCTCGGCCGGGGCAAGCCCCGGCCCTGCGTCGGAGATCAAGGGCGGCTGTATTGGCTAGTTGGCCCTGCAAATTCAGGATTGCATTTTAGGGGACCAGCACTCCCTGCCCTCGGCTAACCTTTTACCCCGATAAACAGTCCTAAAAGCTGTACGGCCTGCGATATCATATGCAGTGGTACGTTCGGGCTGGATCAAGCAGACCAGTTAAGGTGGCCCCGGGGGATCGCCATTAATTCCCGGTTCAATCAGGTCATCACGGAGATCGAGCGCCCGGGTGTGGCGCCCGCGGGGGAACCTCCCGCTCCGCCTGCCCTACCTCCTTCTCCGCCTCCCAAAAGCTCCCATCCCGGATTCGGCTCCAAGGCTGTCATCTCAGTTGCTCTGTTGCTGGTGGTGGGCACGTGCTTGTATCTGTGGCGGATTTCCACAGATTCGCCGGAATCGGCAGAGGGATTGCCCGTCCTCACTGCCGTCGCCGAGCAACGCGACTTTGTGAGCACCCTGCGCCTCAGCGGCACTGTGGAGGCCGTGCAATCCATGGCCATCACGGCCCCGATGCTGGCTGGGAGTCAGATTGAGCGGCTCACCATCACGAAGCTGGCGAAAGCCGGAAGCCATGTGCACCCCGGCGACTTGCTGGTGGAGTTTGACCGCCAGGATCAAATCAAGACCTTTCTCGATAAGCAGGCGGAGTACCAGGATCTCGTGGATCAAATCACCAAAAAGCAGGCCGATGAGGCGACAAACCGCGCCAAAGACGAAAGCGACCTCCAACAGGCGCATGACCAGCTCAGCAAGGCTCAGCTCGAGGTGCAAAAGAACGAAGTCGTCTCTCGCATTGACGCCGAAAAGAACGAAGAGGCGCTCCAGGAAGCCGAGGCGAACCTAAAGCAGCTTCGCAGTACGTTTGATTTGAAGCGGGCTGCGGCTGCGGCCGACATCCGCTCTCTCGAAGTTCAGCGCGACCGGGCTCACGAGATCATGATGCACGCCCAGGATAACGAGCAGCGCATGGCGATTCACTCCACCATGGACGGGATCGTGGTGCTGAACAACATCTGGAAGGGCGGCAGCATGGGTGAGGTGGAGGAGGGAGACCAGGTGTGGGCCTGGGCGTCGTTCATGCGAGTGGTTGACCCTGCGGCCATGCAGGTGCGCATCCGTGTGAACCAGGAGGACGTGCTAGCGCTGGCGCCAGGCCAGCGCGCCACGGTCCACCTGGACGCTTACCCTGACCTGACTTTCCCGGCCCGCCTCGAGGAACTGGCGCCGATGGGCCAGACCAGCGAGCTTTCCGATAAGGTCCGGACCTTTACCGCGCTGTATCGTATCGAGGGTAATGATCCGCGTTTGGTCCCTGACCTCTCCGCGGCCGTCGACGTCGAGTTGGATCGCGTCCCGCACGCACTGGTGGTGCCCCGCGACTGCGTGGCAGCCGAGGGAGGGCGCCACTATGTCTGGGCGAAGTCCGGCTTGAGATTCGGCAAGCGCGAGGTGCAAATCGGGCCCGAGAGCGACCTCGATACCGTGGTCCAGTCCGGACTGAAGGCTGGTGAGGTGGTGTTGCGAGGGAAGGCCTAAAGCCAGGTGCCAGGGGCTAGGTGTCAGGTGTCAAACACGGTGGCTCCTAGCAGGTTGGAAAAAGTCAGTTTCGGGCCTCGGAAGGGCGGGGCTGAAGAGTCTGTGTGAGAACTCGTGTATGGCGCCTATTTGAGGTGGACCCCCGCTTCCGCGGGGGTGACAGCGTTGGACTTAGAGGTCCTATTCGGATGCAGTCATTCCCGCGAAAGCGGGAATCCACGAGTTTTCACACAGACTCTGAAGCCCCGCCCTTCCAAAGCATGCCCTGATAGTTTTTCCGCAGCCTGCCAGGGCCGACCGCCCCTTGGGCCGGCTTCCTGGGTGTTACGAAAACATGGTGCGAACGAAGCTGGAATGTCTCGAAGAATCAATCGCTTGCCCGGATTCCGGTCAAGCGTGGACGGAGGCCGTAATCGTGGCCATCGATAGCGGTCTTTCTACGTTATGGCTTGGGGAGCAAGGCGAGGATTTCGCTGGCGGCGCCGGAGAAACTTCTAGCAGGCCGCGTAAAAAGTCGGAGTTGACCTAAGATAGAGTGGCACTCCTGCCTGTGCTGATTTTGTTGCACTTACTCGTGGCGCACAGCCAAGAGTGGCTGTGCCACCAGACTTTTTCCGCAAGCTGCCAGAGTGCTGGCCCCGGGTCGGCCTCGGGCCGAGGCCAGCCCGCCCCTAAATCGCACCAGGGAAGTTATGACCAATTCTTACCAGTCGCACCGTAAATGGCAGCGCTCACTCGTCTTAGGGCTCGCTGTCCTTGTCTTGGCAGGCGCCGCATGGGCTATCTCGCGTGCGGCAAGTCACCGGCCCCAAGTACCGACTGCCGAGGTCAAGCGCAGCGAGTTCGTGGACTACCTGGAGTTGCGCGGGCAGGTCAAGGCGATCCACTCGGTGGTGGTGACCGCTCCATCCGATGCTGAGGACTTGCAGATTCTGCACCTGGTTCATGATGGCGCACGGGTGAAAAAGGGCGACGTGCTGGTGGAGTTCGACGCCACGAAGCTGAAAGCCGCCTTGGCGCAGGACCGGTCCGTGCTGCGGGGCGCGGAGGCCGGGGCGG
>JASHYZ010000087.1 GCA_030042795.1 Terriglobia bacterium
GACGTCAAGCCACAAATAGTGCTGAGTAAAGAAGTTCGTGGTCCAGCTCGGAAGCCAGGGAATCCAGAGAAGCACGAAGCCCATCGCGAAGCAGAGTATAATGTAAAAGACCGTTAGCGCTCGCGTCGGCATTATGTGGTGTAGGGTTCGGACTCGACCTTCGGCTGAGCCTTCACCCGCGCGGACGAGGACCGGCGTTCCTTTGTCCCCTTAACGGATTCGTGGCGCGGCCACACCGCCGCGGGATGAGTCGAGTCAAAGTCTGAAAGTAACATTATAAGATTGATTCTCGCATCATGCTTATGCTCGGAGAGCCCGAGAGCGGGAGTGAGGATCGAAGGGGCGCAGAAGCATGGCACCTGTGCTGCAAGCCATGTGTTCACCTTGATGCCGCCGGCATCCTTGGGTGGGCCGTATTCAACGGGCGAATCCGAGGGCGTCAGATTCTGATGCCACTGCGAAACTGCCGAATCACGTTCTCGATCTCGGGCCAAGGGATGTAAATCTTCCCGCCGATCTTCATCGAGAAGACCTTGCCACCCTGTACCCAACGGTAAAATGTTGAACGGCCGACATTGATTCCGGTCCGGTTTTGCAGGATGCGCCAGGCGTTATATGGAGAAAGCAACGGCATTCGTCCTGGGATGGCAGTGAGGCCCACCGGAGGCTCTAGCGGCCCCTCCGCGTCCCAGGAGTCAACAAAATTGCTCATGTTGTACCTCGGTAGAGCCAGCCGCCAGTTCTGGCCGTGAACTCCGGATTGCCCAGAGCGGCGAGCGAATCGGCCGGCGTCCCGCTAGTCCTAGAGTTGCTCGTTCAAGAACCGCTCCCGCTCAGCCACCAGCCGGCGGCGGTCAAGACCTCGCTTGCCGGCTCCGGGCTCCAATTCCTCGGTTCTCGGGGGACCAAACTTTCCGCGCCCCACCAAGGCGGACGACGGTTGGTGCGAACTGTATAGACCGGGCTCCTGTTGCTGACGCTGGTGATGAAGGCATCTGCCCTCCACGCCAGGTGCCGCAGGAAAGACGCATCCCTTTTCCAAGCAGCGACCGCGCAGGTTAAGCATCACCGGCTTGGGCTTTATCTTCGGAGGCTCGATGTTGGCGGGCTGCTCGATCGCCCGCCCGAGGTCGCTCAGAGGCAAAAGGATCTGCGTGGGCAGCGCGGGTGTGGGCAGGTTCAGAGGACCGGCTGCCAGCACCGGATTCGCCAAAGAATAGCGTGTATTCGCCATGGTAAGACTCCTCTCCGCGGTAGATTCAACTTAAAGCGCGACACTAAGTTAGGAGACGGGCCCGGCCCGGCTTCAGCATCGAAAGCTAGCCGGTCAGCACGTAGCCTATTTTGCGGACACTTTTGCCGAAAATTTTGCTTGCATTCTAGCCTACGGTGTGATAATTTGCCGTCCTGGAGAATGAGAGGGTTATGAGGCCGGGTGGTACGGACTGGGCGGTCAGGTCGATAGCAAGAGACTTCAGTCGAGCAGAATTGCCTCGTTTCGTGTTTCGTCGGCTTGCAAGCGGCCGCTAGAGCGAATGGGAGACAGTATGGCACCATTTCGCCCCAGTTCGAAGCCTGAGACGAAGTATTTCGAAAGCAATCAAATTGAGGATGAATGGCACATATTAAAGGAGTTAGTTTAGACCGACACCCATTGGAGTCGGCGGTGCTTCCTGTTCGACCCCGAGCGCTCTGGATATGCGCGGACCGAGGGCAGAAATCCACAAATTCATTAGGAGTCGTTAACCCAATAGTAATATTCATGACCCAAAAAAATGGTCCTTAAATTCAAGGACCTGTGAACTTTGGTTCACCTCCAGCCGGGCCCTCGCTTCGCGGCGCCAGAATTGGCACTGGAAGGCCGGTGGGATGTGAGCTACAATTCCCGCAGTCGAGGCTCGCTGCCTACGTTGCTTCCTGACAGAAGCGGTAACGATAGCCTAAGAGGCTAGTAAAAGTCAAGTCTTTTTTTGAGAGGAGTTGAGTATGGCTAAGCTGGACGCGGCGAAAATCATCCGTAAAGTGAGAGTTCGCCTGGGAGTCAGCCAGGAAGGTCTTTCACGTCGCCTGAACGCGACGAAAGGTGCGGTGCAGCACTGGGAGCGAGGCCGAAATCACCCTGACCTCGCGCGGCTCATGGCGCTGCGCCAGATCTGCCCGCCAGGCGCGGAGCGCCGACAACTCGATGCGCTCATCAAGGAGACACAGGGGCGCATTGCTATGCCGCCGGGCGACATGTACCCGGGCGGTGGCGGTTCCTCACTGCTGCAGAAGGAGAACGGCCGGCTTCGCACCCAGATTACGCGGCTCGAGACGGCCCTCCAGAAAAAGACCGAGCAGCTCCGAATCCTCGAGGATTTGGCGTCCGACCTTCAGCGACAGAACGCCGAGCTGAAGGGTGGCAAGAGCAGCGAATCCGCCAGCTAAGTCTGTTCCGGGTCATCGCTTTACAGAACGTCCTCCTCACTGCCTGCCTTGGCCGGTGAGGGTGAATTGTACCCGCCCATGAGTGCTTCAGCGGGCAAGGCGCGCCCACCGAGGAGCCTGAAAGCCTGGCAGGCTTCATTTGCGGGACTTAAGTCCGATGGGGCACTTATTCGGGAGTTAGGCCGTCGAGAGAGGGACCGAGGCTAGGAGCTTGTCGTTAACCGACCGATGAGTCAGTGAGTCATTTTCGACAACCACTTCAAGGACTGTTGGCGGCTGGATTTCGCCTTGGATTAAAGCTTCCGAGAGGGGATCCTCGACGTGTTTCTGAAGCGCGCGCCGAAGGGGACGGGCGCCGTAGGAACGGTCGGTGCATGTTTTCTCCACAATCCAGCGCGCCGCCTCGGGCGAGAGGGAAATGGAAATACTTTTGTTGGCCAAGTGGTCGTTCATGACGCTCACGAGCAAATCGACGATTTGCAGCAGGTCGGCGTCGGTGAGCGCGTTGAACACGATAATCTCGTCGAGGCGGTTCAGGAACTCGGGGTTAAACAGGTGCCGCACTTCACCCATCACCATGTCTTCAATCTTCTTATCGTTGGCAGCGTCATGGGCTGAATTGAAGCCCAAATTGGCGCGACGCTCGAGGTGGCGGGCGCCGATATTCGACGTCATAATCAGGATTGTGTTCTTGAAGTCAACTGTGTTGCCCAAGCCGTCAGTGAGCTGACCATCCTCGAACACCTGCAGCAGAATGTTGAACAGATCAGGATGTGCTTTCTCGATCTCGTCGAGCAAGATCACAGAATAAGGTGAACGCCGCACACGTTCCGTCAGTTGCCCGCCCTCTTCGTAGCCCACGTAACCTGGTGGCGAACCAATGAGCTTGGAAACGGCGTGCTTTTCCATGAACTCTGACATGTCGAAGCGGATCAGGGC
>JASHYZ010000088.1 GCA_030042795.1 Terriglobia bacterium
TCTACGTGGAAGTCGAGGCGGTTTCGCTAACCCGAGACATCCCAACCGGCCTCAACTGGCTCATCAAGCCTTTTATCACGAGCGTGCCCCGCGATTCACTTCGTAACACGCTCGAGTGCACGCGATCAGCCGTACTGAAGCGGATGCATGCGAGGGGCTAGAAGTCAGGAGGCAGAAGGCAGAAGGCAGAAGTAAGAAGACAGAAGCAAGAAGACAGAAGCAAGAAGACAGAAGCAAGAAGCAAGAAGACAAGAACCGGCAGGTGAAAGCTGGGTCAGAAGTAGTCAGCAGCCAGGACTCCTGAATCCTGGCTCCGGAATCCTGCTGTCTGCTGTCTGCTGACTCCTGGCTTCTTACTTCTGTCTTCTAGCTCCTGTCTCCTGCCTTCTCACGGCTGCAGCAAAATCTTCCCGAACAGATCCCGATCCTCCATCTTCTTCTGGGCCGCTGCGGCCTCCCGTAGGGGAAAAACGGAGTCGATCACCGCGTGCACTTTACGTTGACCGATAAACTTGAGAACCTCCAGTAGCTCGCCCTTGCCCCCCATGAACGACCCCAGCAAAGTGCGTTGCCGCCCAAACAGCGCTCGCAGATTCAGCTTGGCCTCCTCACCCGAAGTTGTTCCGCAGGTCACGAAGCGCCCGTAAGTGGCCAATGACTCGAAGCAGTCCTCCCAGACGGCGGCGCCGACGTGGTCCATCACCACGTCAACACCACGGCCGCCGGTCAGCCGCCTCACCTCCTTCGCAATCGATTGCTCCCGGTGGTTGAGCACCTCGTCCGCCCCAAGCGCGCGTGCCTTTTCGAGTTTGGCGTCTGTGCCTGCCACCGCAATCACACGTGCTGACATCAGCTTGGCAATCTGGATCGCTACGCTGCCCACGCCTGACCCTGCTGCCATCACCAACACATCCTCGCCCGGCCGTAGCTGAACGCGCGTCATCAACATGTGCCAGGCCGTCACGGAGACCAGCGGCACGGCGGCAGCTTCGTCAAAGCTGAGATCGCCGGGAATCGGAATCACGTTCATCTCGGGCGACTTCACGTACTCGGCGTAGCCGCCATCCACTATTACGCCAAACAGCGTGTAACTGCGGCAGGCGCTGTCGAGACCCTTGAAGCACTGCTCGCATTGGCCGCAACTGATGCCGGGTGATAGCAACACACGGTCGCCGACCTTCACGCGCTTGACGACTGATCCGACTTGCGCAACCTCACCTGAAATATCGCTCCCCACGATGTGCGGCATGGGTAACTTCCAACTGGCGACGCCCCGCCGCAACCACAAATCGAGATGATTCAAGGCGCAGGCGCGCACTTTCACCAGCACCTCGTTGGCCTCAATCTTGGGCTCGGGCGCGTCCTCGTATTTCAAAACGTCGATGCTGCCATGTTCGTGAAAACGGATGGCCTTCATCTGGCTGACCTCGCTGGATTCATTGAGGGAAGGTAGCAAGTACTTCGCCTTCCCTCACGCAGAGCCTCCCTCTCGTGGCCGAACCTCAAGAGACTCGAGCCCTATTGCTGTCCTTCAAGTTCGAGTGTAGCTCAAAACCCGCTCTGCCTGATGTGGTGAGGAAGGCCTCTCGAAGGGATTCAAGCCTAGGCCTGCACAAAGTCTACATTGACGCCTCCGTGACGGTCTACAGTCCGACGTTTATCGGGGATGGGAAATTGTATTGATGTGACCTCTTCGGTATACTAGGGCTTTGAGGTCTATGAAATGGCCTACAAGGTCTACAAAAGAAGTTCAGTCAGGGTTGGGCAGCCCATGTTGTCCATAACTCCATACGGCCGGATCTACCTGAACGCCGCAGCCGTCAGGATTTTGAAAAGCAAAGGAGTGAATTCAGTC
Source organism: Terriglobia bacterium (assembly GCA_030042795.1). The sequence continues at coordinate 1,856 of JASHYZ010000088.1, forward strand.
TTGTTGTTGTGGGACGATGTCGACAGCAAGATTGCGCTCAAGGCTGCACGAACGTCTGACAGGAACGCCTATACGGTTTCAATTGTGCCTGACGCGCATAGCGGCAGCCTTAAAGCAAAATCGTTTCTCAGTTTCATCGGCTGGCGTGCGCCCGAGCGAACGACATTGCAGGCGACCTGGAACGAGGAGGGAAAGATGCTTGAAGTGGCGCTGCCTCCAGAACACATCGGTTCGGCACCGAGTGGCAATAGGGAAGCCAACGCCAAGGCGGCTTTCAAACCACGGCACGGATGAATGCTGCGATGCCCGATCCCGAGACCATGGTGGTAAAAGGTGGAATCGTTGTCCTGGCCTTCCTACAGGTACTTCGCATGATCGTGTGTGAAGTCCGAACGCTGAAGGATGAACTGCGCAGGAAACCTCGACGACGCTGATGGCGGCTCCGGCTCGGATATACCTGAGGCGTCAGCGGCAGGAGATTGTCCCTATGTTCAAAGATGAGGAACTTTACGACCTTGCAGCCGAAGAAGGTAGCCGGGGTCGTAAGCAGCCGAAACGGGCCCTATCCCTGGAACGCCAGAGGAGACTCCGCCGGGCTGTTGACATGCTGACGAATGAACAATGTACTGAGCGAGAGTATCTGGACGCTATCCGACAGATAGCGCCCGACGGTTCGCCGGAGTTCGTGAAGGCATTTGAGCTTTGGAGGAAGATGCGCGGCGGCGGGAAATCCTGACCACTTTGTCTTCGAAAGCCTCAATAGCCGCATCTTGTTCGGCTGGGGTCAGACTGGACAATCGTTCAGACAGGATTGCGGTTAGCTCCCGAGAAAATGCACGTTGCTTGGCCGTCTGCTTCTTCGTCATTATTCTAATCCTTCTCGGTGAATTTCTCTGATGCTTGCTGCCCAGCATTAATACTAAGCGCTTTAGGGGCCGGCGTCAATGCAGCTCGCAACTGCGAATGAATCACGACGAGCCCCACCTCGCGACCGGCTCTTCCTAATCGTCACGACGCTTGCGACGGTTCCGGTAAGTCGTTGATCTGTAGGGCGATCCGCAGGCAACCTTGGCCCGATGACATCTGAACCGTCTGCAAACTAGCCTACATATCATTATGTAGTATCTTGACATTATTGTCGGCCCGTGCTACAGTGGGCGCGTTAATCGTGGCGGCGTCAGGACGGGGCCGGGAGCGCAGGCGTTCTCTGGTGATGCCATGCGCTGCCTGTGGTTGAAGGCCAGGAGCCGAGCGATGGGCGAAAACCTAACGTTCCGAACGAAGCCGGCAACTTATTGAAAACAAAGATCGACTATTTTCCCACGGAGCCGAAAGCCATCAACTTTCTGAAAAAAGGATCTTAAGTAATGAAAGCCGCCAGCATACTGAAAACAAATAGGTTATTTAATGATTGGGGCAGCATAAAATATGATGTTAGGGTTAGGAAACTCTCATTGGTCTTCACATTTGCGACATTGCCAGCGTTCCGAACGAAGCCAAGAGGTTGTTGAAAACAAAGGAAATTGTTTTTCCCGCAGTGATCAAAGCCAAGAGGTATATGAAAGCACAGGAGTTATTCGTATAAAGCCAAGAGGTTGTTGATAAACAAGGCAGTTATGGAAGGTCAAGGAGAGAAAATCCGGTGCAGCGACCCGAGGTGATGGGCGAACGAGGCCGCCAGGTTGCGCGTGACGCGTGCCGCACCGGCTCAAGCACCTGCCGCCTAACGCGCGGCCTTGCGGGGCGCGCGGTTCTCTTCTGCGGCCACCACGGGAGCGCGCACCGGCGGCTTCTTGGGAACAGCCGCCTCGCGAGCAGCCAGGCTGCGCTTGAGCGCCTCCATCATGTCGATCACCGGTGCTCGAACCGGCTCCGCGACGGTGGCTACTTCACGGCCTTTGAGCTTGGCGTCCACTAGCTCCTGCAGCCGGTCCTGGTATTCGTCGCGGTATTTGGTGGGATCAAATTCCCCGGTGAGGCTTTCCACAAGCTGCTTGGCAAGCTTCACTTCTTCGGGCTTTACTTTGATGTCGTCAAGATGGCCGTACTCGGGCACGTCGCGCACTTCGTTGGCATGAAACATGGTGTGGAGAGTCAGCCCGTGCGCGCGCGGGCGGATAATCACGATGTATTCGCGTTGGTGCATCGCCACCTTGGCGATGGCGGCGCGCTCAGAGCCTTCCATGGTCTCAACCAGCAGCCGGTAAGCCTTGCGCCCCGCGTCCTCGGGTACCGCCAGGTACGACGTCTCGTAATAAAGCGGGTCAACGTCTTTGAGATTCACAAACTCTTGGATCTCCACGGTGCTCGCCGAAGCGGGCGCGATCTTCTTGATCTCGTCCTCTTCGACGAGTACGAATTGGTCTTTCTCGTACTCGTAGCCCTTGACGATTTCCGAGCGTTCCACCTGCCGCTCACACTGGGGGCAGAACTGCGGCTGCCGGATTCGCGTATGGCACACCTTGTGGAGTTGATTAAAGTGAATACTCTCGCCGCGCGCGGCCGAGAAAAGCCGGATAGGAATGGAGATGAGCCCAAAGGTGATGTAGCCTTTCCAGACTGAGGTTGCCATGCGGTGGTCCTTTCGCTCGCCCGGCCGTTAATACCCTGAAGTCTGGAGTTTACGACGAAAGGTCGAGTGGGCGCAAGCCTCGCCGCCCCAAAAGAGTCTCCCCTGAAACGCTTCAGTAGCTTAGTTCACTACGCATTTGGGGCGGG
>JASHYZ010000089.1 GCA_030042795.1 Terriglobia bacterium
GTGGCCTCGATGGAACCGGCCGAACCTCAGGTGCAGCTCGCCGAGCCTGGTGGGGCCACGCAGACAGGCCCGCCGCTCACCTTGACCCTGCAAGACGCCTTGGAGCGGGCGCGCCAGAACGACGCCACGTACCTTTCCGCAGTGACGGACGCCCGGGTAGCGCACGAGGACCGTATCCAGGCTCGCGCAGCGCTGCTGCCTTCGGTAAGCACCACCACCCAGGAGTTACTGACCTCCGGCGCCAGCGTCTTATCAACGGGCAAGTTTGTTACCAATGACGGCGTACACGTCTATCGCGCCTGGGGCGTGTTGCATGAGGACCTTTCGCCCAATCTATTCACGCTGAACGGGTACCGCCGAGCCTCGTCGGCTGAGGCTCTGGCCCAAGCCAAAGAGGAGATTGCCCGGCGTGGCCTGGCGGTGACGGTGACGCAGGCGTACTATGACCTCGTCATCACGCAGCGGAAATATGCCACGGCGCAACAGGCGGCAGGGCAGGCCAATCAATTCTTGAAGTCGACCCAGGAGCAGGAGCGCGCCGGGCAAGCGGCGCACAGTGACGTGATCAAGGCGCAAATTCAGTCCGAACAGCAGCAACAGGCGCTGGAGGATGCGAGGCTAGCCATGGAAAACGCCCGCTTGAACCTCGCCATTATCCTGTTTCCTTCGTTCAATCAGAATTTCACCGTGGTTGATGATCTCGATCAAGTTCCGGCGCTGCCGTCATTTCAAGATGCCCAGCATATGGCCACGCAGGCGAATCCCGATCTTAAGATTGCCGTGGAGTCTCTGCAGGAAGCCAATCTAGGCGTTTCGGCAACGCGGAACGCATTTCTGCCCACACTTTCGATCGACACGGATTACGGCATCGAGGCGAACGCCTTCGCGCTGCGCGGGAAGGCAAGCGGCGCCGCCGGGACGGACAAAGGGAACCAAGTGCAGAATAACTTGGGTCAGTTCACTGCGGCGAATCTGCAATTCCCGGTATGGGACTGGGGCGCCCTACGCAGCAAGCTTCACCAGGCCGAGTGGCAGCGCCAGCAGGCGCGGGCGGAGTTAAGCCTGGCGCAGCGCAAGATGGTGAGTAACCTGTACTCGTCTTATAACGAGGCCGTCGAGGCCCACGCCGCCGCGGATCGCCTTCGACACGCGGCCGAGCTTGCCTCCGAAAGTCTGCGCCTCACGGTCCTGCGTTACAAAGCAGGTGACGCCACGGCCTTGGAAGTTGTGGATGCCCAAGATACCCTGACGCAGGCTCGCAATGCGTACGACGATGCCGGGGCGCGCTACCGGATCGCGGTCGCGCAACTTCAGACACTAACGGGAAGTTTTTGACGATGCGAAATCACGAAGAGGTTCACGAGCAATCCCGGCGCGGACCCCCACCTCCGTGTGAGGTGACATCGCTGGATTTTAGGGGCTCCGCTCTAACGCAGTCATTCCCGCCAAGCTTGTCCTCGCGAAGGCGGGGAGTGGGAATCCACGAGTCTCCACACGGACTCTTGAGCCCCGTCATCTTCGAATCGTGGAAGGAAATGCATGCAAAAAGCCCCGCCGTTGCTCATGGTCGCCGCGGTCTCTGCTGCTTCCGTGTTCTCCTCCTGCTCAAGTAAGGAATCGGCTGAGCAGTCGCCCGCCATGACTGTACAGGTGGCAACCGCTCAGCGGGGCACCATCCAGCAGGAGGTAACCGCAGACGCGGTGGTCTTTCCCATTGATCAGGCGGCGATCACGGCCAAGATCAGTGCGCCTGTGAATAAGTTCTACGTGGAGCGCGGCAGCCACGTGCATGCCGGTCAGTTGCTGGCTGAACTTGAAAGCAAAGACCTGGCTGCCGCAGTCACTGAAAACAAAGGGGTGTATGACCAGGCCGAAGCCACCTATCAAACAACGATCAAGTCCGGCTTACCGGAGGAGATGCAAAAGGCTGAGCTCGATCTAAAGGCTGCGAAGGAAACTTTTGACGCCCAGCAGAAGGTGTTCGACGCGCGCCAGAGCCTTTACCAACAAGGCGCCATCTCACGCAAGGACCTTGAAGATGCCACGGTCGCTTTGACACAAGCACGCAACCAGTATGACATTGCCCGAAAGCACTGGGACGCGCTGCACAGCTTCGGGAGTTCGAACGCGCTGAAGGCGGCCGGGGGCGAACTTGCAGCGGCGAAAGGCAAGTACGACGGCGCCGAAGCGCAGTTGGGCTATGCGCAGATTCGCAGTCCCATCGACGGCGTGGTGGTAGACCGCCCACTCTATCCCGGCGAAATGGCGGCGGTCGGTTCACCCTTGATCACCGTGATGGACATTTCCCGCGTCGTAGCGCGCGCACACTTGAGTCCGCAGCAGGCAGCACTGCTGAAGGCCGGTGACGAGGCCGCGATTTCCGTACCTGGTGCCACCGGTGAAGTGCCCGCCAAGGTGAGCATGGTGAGCCCAGCGCTCGATCCCAATAGCACCACCGTGGAGGTTTGGGCTGAAGCCACAAATCCGGAGGGCCGCTTGAAACCGGGAAGCAGTGTTCGCGTCACTTTTGTATCACGCACCCTGAAAGATGCCTTGATCGTGCCCGCGGCAGCGCTTATCACCGCGGCGGACGGCGCGACCTCTGTGATGGTTGTTGGCGCCGGCTCCAAACCTCAGCAAAAGACGGTGAAAGCGGGCATCCGCCAGGATGATAACCTGCAGATCACGGAAGGCCTTCAGGATGGCGAGAAGGTGGTGACTCAGGGAGCCTACCAGCTCGCTCAGGAAGACCCTGACGTTCTCGCCAAAACGAAACTTCAGATCGCGGCCCCTGCGGCACCGGATCCGGGGTCTGACTCCGGCAAAGGCTCGGACTCCGGTAAGGATCCGGACAAAAACTAACGTGCCAGCGCCCGCAGATACCGACCGAGACGTCCGGCGGCCCGAATCGTCATTCTGGGTCACGGCCCATTCGAAGTCCATTATCTTCCTCATCCTCACTTTGGCCGTGGCGGGCGTCTATCTCGCGTTCACCATACCGGTGGCCGTGTTTCCGGAGACCAATTTTCCGCGAATCATCGTGGGCGTGGATAACGGCGTGATGCCCATTGATGAGATGGAAGTTACGATCACCCGGCTGGTGGAGGAGGCCGTGAACAGCGTGCCGGGTCTCCAGGAAGTGGTGTCGATCACCAGCCGTGGATCCGCCGAAATTGATCTGAATTTCGACTGGAACGTTGATATTGTCCAGACGCTTCAGCAAGTGGACGCGGCGGTGGCGCGCATTCAGGGTCAACTTCCGCCCACCGCCTCCATCGAGAGCCACCGGCTCAGCTTCGCGAGTTTTCCCATCCTCGGCTACAGCCTGACCTCAGACCGAGTTTCGCAACGAGACCTGTGGGAGATCGCGACCTACGGCATCAAGCCCCGCCTGAATCGCCTTGACGGCGTATCCCAGGTACTGGTTCAGGGGGGCGACGAGCCGGAGTTTCAGGTCACGCCGGACCCGGCCGCTCTGCTCCGTGCGCGCGTGACGGTGCCTGACATCCTGGACGCGGTGCGGCGAACCAACCTGATCGACTCGCCGGGTTTGCTGAGTCACAATCACCAGCTCTATCTAGGATTAATCAACGGCCAGGCGCAGACGCCGGAAAAGATCGGCGACTTCGTCATCAAGGGTACCGGAGCCGGCGCAGCGGTCCGCATTGCGGACGTCGCCACCGTCAGCCCGTCGGTGAAGCCCGTTTACACATTGGTGAGGGCGAACGGTAAGCCGAGTGTGCTTCTCAGTATCAATCGCCAGCCCAGTTCAAATACTGTCGCTGTTGCTCAGGAAGTGCGCGCTGAGCTCGACCAGACTCGGCGATCGCTTCCTTCCGGCGTCCGCATCAGTACCTTTTACGACCAGTCGGAACTGATCGAGCAGTCGATAAAGAGCGTTCGTGACGCCATCCTGATTGGGCTGGTCCTGGCTTCCACCATTCTGGTGCTGTTTCTGCATGACTGGGGCACGTCGCTGGTGGCCGGTCTCGTTATCCCCGTTACCGTGCTGCTCACCTTCGTGGCGCTGAAGGTGCTCGGCGAGAGCTTCAATCTAATGACGCTCGGCGGCCTCGCCGCGGCAGTGGGATTAGTGATCGACGACGCTATCGTGGTGGTCGAGAACATTGTGCTGCACCGCGACGCGGGAGAGGGATCTCTCGAATCGATTCGCAGCGCGCTCAAGGAGCTTTCGGTACCGCTCGTAGGTTCCACGGTGACGCCGGTGGTGGTCTTTCTGCCCCTGATTTCGATGACCGGCGTCGAGGGCGCCTTCTTTCGGGCGCTGGCCGTCACCCTGTCTGTTTCGCTCTTCGTGTCACTGGGCCTGGCGTTGATATGGACGCCGAACTTGAGCCGTATTTTTTTGCGCCGCAGAAGAAACCAGGTGGAAACTCCGCCGGAGGTTACCGCATCAACCGGCAAGTTCAGTGCTGAAGCCGAAGAAATCAGAAAGCTCATGGCAGCCGAAGAGGCCTCCATGCAAGGTTCCTTTGGCAAGGTCATTCGTTTTTATGAGGGCTGGGTTCGACGCGCGCTTGGGCATCCCGTCTGGTTGGGCGCCTTCTGCGCGGTGCTCATCGTGGTTTCGTGCGTTTGCTATCAGTCCTTGGGCACGGACTTGCTTCCTGAAATGGATGAAGGTGGATTCGTCCTCGACTACGTCATGCCACCGGGCAGTTCGCTTCAGGAAACCGATCGAGTGCTTGACCATATTGTGCGAATCATTCGTGCCGTGCCGGAAGTGGAGAGCACATCGCGACGGACCGGCTTGCAACTCGGCTTGGCGGCAGTCACCGAAGCGAACACGGGCGATATTTCCGTGAAGCTCAAGCAGGACCGCAGCCGAGACATTGAGGAAATCATCGCCGAAATTCGAGCCAAAGTTACGCAAGCCGAACCGGAGGTGGACGTCGACTTCCACCAGGTGCTCGAAGATATGATTGGAGATCTCACCGGCGCGCCACAGCCTATCCAGATCAAGTTATTTTCGCCCGATGGTGATTTGCTCGCTCAGTGGGGCCCCCGGGTGGCGGACGCTATCGGAAAGATCGGGGTGGGCGGGAAGAAGCCGGTGGTGGATGTCGCTAACGGGATCGACAACACCATGAGCGGGCCGGCGGTAATGTTTCAGGTGGACCCCCAGGCGGCGGCCCGCGCGGGTTTTAGCGTTGATGAACTCACCACCGACGCCTCTGCGATTTTGGAAGGCGAGCCGGCATCAACGCCCGTGGTGGTGAATGACCGCCCTTACACCTTACGAGTGCGCTTTCCGGAAGCGAACCGCTCTTCGCTCGACGCCATCCAGAATACGATGCTGGTGAGCGCCACGGGCAGCACCGCTACCTTGGGGTCCCTTGCCACAGTGACGGAACTGCCTGGGCAAACCGAGATCACGCGTGACAACTTGCAGCGCGAAGTGTCGGTCACGGCCCGCCTCGAAGGATTAGACCTCGGCAGCGGAGTGGCGCAGGTACAAAAGGTGGTGACCGGGCTACAATTGCCGTCCTCAATTCGCGTCGAGTACGGCGGCGCCTACAAGGAACAGCAGCGCTCATTCCGCGATCTGGTCACGGTGTTGCTACTGGCTCTGGTGTTGGTTTTTCTGGTGCTGCTGCTTGAGTTCGGCCAGTTTTCGGCGCCTGCTGCTATTCTCTCTTCAGCGGTGCTTTCCACGTCCGGAGTCTTTTTCGCCTTGCTGATTACGGCAACTACGTTTAACATTTCGTCCTTCATGGGCCTCATCATGGTGATTGGAATTGTCGCTAAAAACGGCATTCTTCTGCTCGATGCAGACCAAAAATTCCGGACGGCCGGTTTCTCAACAGAGGAGGCCATGGTGCAGGCTGGACGGCGCCGCCTTCGACCCATCGCCATGACCGCCCTCGCGGCCGTGGCCGGTATGCTTCCCCTCGCCCTTGCCATCGGGACGGGTTCCCAGATGCTTCAGCCGCTCGCCATCTCAGTGATTGGCGGCATTCTCATCTCCATGGTCCTTTCTTTGATCATCACTCCCGCCATGCAGTACTACCTGATGAGAGAAAGAGCCTAAGCATGCCGGATGCGCCGCGCGGCGGCCGTGCATACGCCATCGCTGCCGGCACTCTCGGTTGGACGCTGGACGCCTTCGACTTTTTCGCCGTGATTTTCGTCTTGGATGCCCTCGTGCCGCATTTTGGCGTGGGAAAGGCTTCCATCGTTTTCACGATTACGCTCACGCTGGCCTTGCGCCCGTTGGGCGCCGTGATCTTCGGGATTCTGGCCGACCGCTACGGCCGCCGCAAGCCTCTGATGGCCGTAGTGGCCTACTTTTCCCTGATCGAGGTATTGAGTGGGCTGGCCGTAAACTTTCCCATGTTCCTTGTCCTGCGCGCGCTCTTTGGAATTGGCATGGGCGGGTATTGGGGTGTGGGCGCCTCATTGGCTATGGAAAGCGTGCCCGTCAAGCACCGTGGTCTCATCTCGGGCCTGCTGCAAGGCGGCTATCCGGTTGGATATCTCCTCTCCGCGATCGCAGCCCGAACCATTCTTCCCTTGTGGGGTTGGCGGTCGATGTTTTGGTCCGGTCTGCTGCCCGCGGCCATCACCCTCTACGTGGCCTTCAAGGCGCCGGAGCCTGAAGCCTGGAAGCAGCATCGTGTGCCCAGCGTAAGCGGAATTGTTCGGATTGCCACCGAGAACTGGCACAGGTTCGTCTATCTTCTGCTTCTGATTGCCCTCATGATGTTTCTATCCCACGGCACTCAGGATCTTTATCCCGATTTTCTCAAGACCGCCCGCCATTTCAGCGCCGGCGCCGCTGCAGACGTGGCCATGATCTATAACGCCGGGGCCGTCCTCGGCACCATCCTCATAGGCTACAGCTCCGAACGGCTGGGAAGGCGCAAAAGCATGATGATGGCGCTGGTGCTCTGCAGCCTTGTAATTCCCGCTTGGGCTTTCGGCGCGAGCTTAGCAGTCCTCACCGCCGGAGCGTTCCTGTTGCAGCTTGGAGTGCAAGGTACCTGGGGCGTGATCCCCGCTCACCTTAACGAGCTTTCGCCCGACGCCGCGCGCAGTCTCTTTCCGGGTTTGGTGTATCAACTCGGAAGTCTGGTGGGCTCACCGGCTAATAGTATCGAATACGCTCTCCGAAACCGCCTGGGCTATGAGTGGGCTCTGGCAGCCTTCGAGGGGTTTACAATCCTGGCCCTGTTCTTCATCCTTACCCTCGGCCCAGAGCAAAAGGGCAAGAAGTTCTTGAAGGAGCCGGATGCCGTCTGAGGTTGAGCCGGAGCACGGTGCGCCGGCATTCTCATTGACCTTTTCTTCATCGGTTCACCCCGAACTTTGCGGCGAGTTTGAACATAGGCGAGCAAGGCACAGCGAAGGCGAACTACGGGCTTGCGGCGGAGCGCGAGATGGCCCGTCCGCCGCGACTATCTCGCTGACGCAACCCTAAGCGAGCTTGAACCTTGTCGCCGGCTTATCGCCCCGTGAAATAGCTCAGAATGACTCACTATCGCGCAACCACAAAAAGAGCTTTACTCGTCAGAATTTGGTGTAGAATATAGTCCGGTGGGCGATCCCAATCGCCCGGAGGTGGCTTTATGAACGCCACGACCCGCCGGTTCTCATTACCGTTGGCATTAGGCGTTTTCTTGTTCTCTGCGATTCCACTCGTGTCGGCAGACCAGGAGTACTCTCACGTCAGAATCGTTCGCTTGAGCTTCGTGGAAGGCACCGTGACTTTGCTGCGTCCGGGCTCCACCGACTGGGTGAACGCCGCCGTGAACACGCCGGTCGAAGAGGGCTTTCAACTTCTGACAGACAAAGCGAGTTTTGCCGAAGTTGAGTTTGAGAATGGCTCCTCCGTTCGGATCGGTGAGCTGTCGCTTCTGAAGTTCGATCAGCTTGGCCGCACAGAGTCCGGCGATTTGCTGAACAAAATTACGCTGGATCACGGCTACGGCACGGTCACGGCGATGCCGGAGAACACTGCGGTGTTCGAACTTCGGTCGGGCGATGCCGCTTTTACTCCCCAGGGCAAAGCCGAGTTCCGTGTGGATTTGGATCAAGGAAAGATGCGAGTTGAGGTCTTCAAAGGATCGGTGGACGTCTCGAGCCCCGAGAGCACCACCACGCTGGCTAAGAACGAGGTATTGGAGATCACGCCGGGAGGCGCAGAAGCCCCTGCCCTGAGCCAGAACATTAAGCGCGATGATTGGGACGCCTGGGTAGCCGCCCGCGACCAGCAGGAGCAGGAATCAGCGGCCACTCAGCCGCCCGGAGGGGCCATCCCCGGAGCGCCCGCTTACGGCTGGAGCGACCTGAACCAATACGGGACGTGGTCTTATATCGATAGCTGCGGTTACGGCTGGCTGCCCAACGCAGCGGCCAACTGGTCTCCGTTCGGGTTTGGACAGTGGTCAACGTATCCGGGTTTCGGTTACACCTGGATTTCCTATGAGCCCTGGGGCTGGCTGCCCTACCATTACGGCGGGTGGCAACTTGATCCCACGCTGGGTTGGGCGTGGTGTCCCAACAGCGGCTGGGGCGGTGCCGGGATGGGTTGGCTTTGGAGTCCGGCGATTGTGAGTTGGTATGAAGGTCCGGGTTGGATAGGTTGGGCGCCGCTGCCGATACATCCCATTGGCGGGAGCGGTCTCCACCCGCCGCGACGACCGGTGGGGCTTAACGCAGTGAACCTCCGCACCTTTGAGAAAGGTGACCCGGTCACATCCCGTGAGTTGGTTGCAGTCGACAGCGCCAGCGCTAAGCCGGTGCAGGCTCCTTCGTTCCAAGCAGGTGTTACCGCGCCGCTGCCCGGCCGGCCTGTGAGGCTTTCCTCAGCGCAACAGGCTGTCATCAACGGAGCGTCCGTGAAGTCGGAGTCCGGCTTTATGGAGCACGTGTTCAGAGCCTCGCCGTCCGGCGGAGAATGGGCGCATCGCGCCCCGCAATCGAGCTTCGCGGCTCCTCCGTCGGAGGTTCGCAGCGCCGAAACCAATTACTGGAGCGGTCGCGCGCCTAGTTCCTCTGGCTTCCATAGCTTTTCTCCGGCGGGCGGCGGCGCTCGGAGCGGTAGCTTCAGTGCGCCGAGTCACGAAGGCGGTGGCTTCAGCGGTGGAATGTCCGTGGGCGGCGGCGGTCACGCTGGAGGCGGTGGCCCGGTTGCGGCGGGTGGGGGCGGTCACCACTAAGCGAATTACAGATTTTTTGATTGCCGATTGATGACGAAGGATGCTGGCGGTCATTCCCGCGCAAGCGGGAATCGAAAATCGTCAATGGGCTATGATCACAATTCCACCGTAGCCTACAACGCTGTCAACCGGGCCGCCGGTGTCGGCCGAGGTTGCGTACTTGACAAGCTCGGCGCTCTTCGCACCCAAATCTTTCGCGGCCACCAGCATGGCGACAGTGGGACCGAACCCGCACATGGAAATTCGCTCGCGAAACACTGTCTCGTAGAGCCCTTTAGGATCAAGGTTCAGAATTCGGCCGATCGCCTTCCCATCCTTCACGCGTGTCACGTTATCCGGCTCATAATGGTTGAAGTCGCTCGAAGCCACAATCAGACTGGGCTCGGCGGAGCGCTTCATGGCTTCCGAAACAGCATGGCCTAGCGCTTCCAGCGTCTCATAATCGCCAACTCCGATGGCGATCGGAAGCAGCGTAAACGCAGCTCCGCGGCGCTGCAAGAACGGAAGCTGGACTTCAAGCGAGTGTTCCTTAGCGTGAGCCTTCGCGTCCTCAACGAGAGCTGGGCACGCTTGGCGAACCGCGTGCCCTAAAGCCGAATTGAGCTGTACCTCCCCCAGCGGAGTCAACCAGCTTCCAGTTTCCATTACGGCCAGCGGTGCCCCGCGTCCGAAGTGGTTAGGTCCCAAGACAATATAAGAACTGCGCGGCGGCAGCCTGCTGTAAACAGCACCCGCCACGTGCCCGGAGTACATGTACCCGGCGTGCGGAACCACGCAGGCGATCGCCCGAGAGAGTTCGGCCTCTCGGGGAGCGTCCGGTGCCAAGTAGCGGTCAAGGTCACGCTGCAGCAAGTCAGGTTGAGACGGGTAGAATTGCCCCGCGACTGCGGGATGACGAACGTTAGGGGAAAGCATGGGGGGAACAACCGGGATGAAAGAAGCCGCGATTTCCTACTTCGTGGGGGTTTCGTCGTCCACGCGGATCTGGAGGGCCTTCAGGAATTCGACGTCTTCGCTAGTGATTTGGACCCGCGCGCGTTTGCCCACCTTATGGCGGTGGATAACGTCGCCATCGCCGTGTTTGTCAAAACCTATCGTAACTTCGAGCACGAGGAATAAGTTGTAACCGGCAGCCCTGATCTTACCGAGCACTTCACTGATGCGTTCAGACTCCGAAAGCGATTCGTTAATCGCCTCGCCTAGTTCTTCCAACAGTCGCTTGAACTCGCTGTTTATTTCCAATATACACCCTGACGAGACCCGGAGCCCTGTCCTCAAGTGTGATTCTAGGGGCTGGCCGGCTGATTGTCAAGTTTACGAATTGAGACATGTATTATGTAACCGCTAAGGGCGCGTTGAGCCATTTAAGAATGTAACCCGCTGCGCCGTTTTCGATGTAACCCTCAGGAAGAATTCTCCAGGAGGGTTGTCATGAATGGAAG
>JASHYZ010000090.1 GCA_030042795.1 Terriglobia bacterium
CCTAGCACTTCGAAGCCCGCTTCGCGAAAGGCTTCCACAGTAAGGAAGCGCTGGTTACTGTGGGCATGGGCGGGGACGCCCAGCATCACCTCGATCGCGTCGGACTTGGCGGCGGGCAGGTTCGAGCCCGCCAGCAGTTGGTCTCGCAGAGAAGTGAGGAGGCCGGCCAGAAGCTCCCGCATAGGAATGACTTGTTCGCCGATCTGCACGCGGGTTTCCGGTCCCGCCTGCTCCAGCAGCCGCTTGACAGACCGCACCACCGTCCATCCCGGCTCTTCCTGGGCCGCCCACGCCGCCCAGCCGAACAGTCTCTCTTGGCCTCGTACGGCGACCAGCGGCGGGAACCATTCATGGTTGGCCCCGTTCGGCGCCTCGAACATCACCACCGGGTAGTTGCCGCGATCCACGTAAGCTGCGACAACGCGCGTGGTGCCAAAATCAATGCCCAACCTCATGGTTCAAGCGTTCAGCCTCTCCGAAATGCCCCCCAAACCTCAATGATAGCACTCGTTGGCTGAGCCAGGCGCACACGGCGTGGGCAAACCGGTGCGCCACTCCCAGGTAGAAGAGTGACCCGCGAAGGCGTGGCCGGAACCAGACTGAAAACGCACGGGGTGTGCGGAGCGATCTGGCAGGGCAGAACGGCTGCCCCAGTCCCAGCGGGTTTTTGCTCTGTACCAAAGCCGAAAGTACTACTGGCCGAACACCAGCAAGGTAAACGAACCGGGCACCATCGAGGGCCGCCGGCGTTCACCTGGCTGGGCGCCGGGCGGCGGTGGAGCAAATTCGGCGGTCACCAAAAAGACATTGTGGTTTGTGGGGTCCACTTCCATGGTGCGCGCGCCGCGTTGCGTTTGGACGTTCTGCACCACCGTGTATTTATCGGGGCTGTCCTCATGAACCACGGTCAGCGTCCCGTCGCCGTTGGAGCTGAACGCCAGTTGCGTTCCAGGGTCGAAGCGATTGGCATCCACACCCTGGCCGATCGGAACAGTCGCCACCAATTTGCCGTTGTCCGCGTCCAGAACGGCCATCATCTTGTTGTGGCATCCCACGAAAAGCCGATGATGCTCGGCGTCTATCGCCAGTCCGGAAGGGCTCTCGCACGGCGCGAGCGGCCAGCGGTTGAGTACTTTCAAGTTTTTCGAGTCGATCTCCAGTTCGATGCTCTGGTCCTCAAGGTTGTTATAAACGTGGCCCTCGCCGTCGGTGGCGGCAAATTCCGGACGGCCGCCCAAGTCGATATTACCAGCCACATTGCCTGTCGCAGCGTCAATGGCGGTTGCGGTCTTGCCGTGACCGCAGAAAGCGAAAACGCGCTTCGAGGCGGGGTCATAAATAATGCCATCCGGACCCTCCCCCGTCTTTGCAGTGCTCGTCGCCTTGAGCGTCTTCAAATCGAAAATGGTGACTTGGTTCGCTTGCCCTTCACTGATGAAGCCGCGACCAAACTCAGCCGCAACGGCGATGCCGTGCACGCCCTTCAAATCTGGAATGTCACCAACCACTTTGTAGGAGTCAGCGTCGATCACCATCACGTGCGTTCCCCGGGATATAAATAGGTGCCTTGCCGGGGGATCAATTCCCAAATAATCCCAAAAACCTTCGCCTCCCAGCGTCACCTTTTGCAGCAGATGATATCCGCTTGCCGGCGCTCTGAATCCCTTGAAGCCGGCCGGAGCGGCCACAACAGCCAGGCACGCCAGCGTTACCAGCAAGACTAGAATCCCATTGCGTCTCATGAATTCCCTACCTGAGGTTGATTACGGGCGCATGCTACGAGACGCGGACCGGGAAACCCGACCGCGCTCCAAGCTTGGGCCATCGCGCCGGACACAACTTCACTTATCCGTATTTGCAATCTTTCAAGAATAGAGACGATAGCCGCCGACGAAAAGTGACACGTTTTGGTCGATGGCTGAAGGCCCAAAGAGACAGAGATGTGTGCGGCAGCTCGAAGCAATAGTGATATCATCGGGAGCCTCATGAGAACAAGTTTTTGCATCTTCCGAATAGCGTCGCTGCTCTGGGCATCCCAGTTTCTCTTCTCTCCTCTGTTCGCTCAGTTTCCATCGCCTGAGGCGAAGCGCCCCATCGTGCTACACGCCGCGCGGCTGCTCGACATCGAGAGCGGCAAATTGATTACGCCCGGCGAAGTGCTGGTGCAAGGGGAGCGAATCGCGGAGGTGGGCACTGAAGTTAAGCGTCCCGAGGGAGCGGAAGTGATCGACTTGGGCGATCGCACGCTGCTGCCGGGATTGATTGACGCTCACGTTCACCTCTTCCTGCACCCGGGTAACGAAGCGCTGCAGACGGTACTGGAATCCGTGCCGCAGCGGACGATTACCGCTACCCTGGCGGCCAGGGACGACTTGATGGCTGGCTTCACGGCCGAGCGGGACATGGGGACGGAAGGGGCGGGCTCCGCTTCCACCGCGGTTCGCAATGCGATTGACAACGGTTCAATTCCGGGACCGCGCTTGCGCGTCAGCGGCAACGCGGTGGATATCCTCGGCGGGCACGAAGACGCCAACTTCGGCAATCCCGAGCAGCACCTGCTCTCAAATGCGACCTATGCCAACAATGCAGATGAGCTGGTGACGGTAATCCGCCAGCAAATCAAAGAGGGAGCCGACTTCATTAAAATCTATGAGACCGGCCCGGACTCCCTGCTCACCGGCCGATTCTCGACACCCTACCAGTACACCGAGGCGGAGCTCAGCGCCGCCGTGCGGGAGGCCGCGCGTGTGGGCAAGCGCGTCGCCGTCCATGACACAGGCGAGCCGGGAACCCTGTATGCAGCGCAGGCCGGCGTGGCCTCCATCGACCACGCCTTTCAGCTCAGCGACGAAACCATGCGAATCATGAAAGAGAAACAGATCTTCGCCGTGCCGACGTTTACCATCGTGGAATATTTCGCGGAGCACTCCAAGCCGCCTCAGAGTGACTGGGACCAACAGATGCTCAAGTTCCACGCGGAGGAGTTTCCCAAGCAGCTTGCGGCCGGAGTGCCCATGGCCGTAGGGTCAGATGTTGGTCCTTTTCCCCACGGCACGCAGGCGCGGGAGTTTGTGCTGATGGTCAAGTACGGTATGTCACCGCTGGCGGTGCTGCAGGCTGACATGCTTAACGGAGCGAAGTTGCTCGGCTGGCAAAATCAGATCGGCGCGTTAAAGCCGGGCTACTTCGCTGACGTTGTCGCGGTCCCAGGTGATCCGCTCAACGACATCAGCGTGCTCGAGCACGTCAGCTTTGTGATGAAAGGTGGTGTGATCTACAGGAGGTGAGCCGTTAGCGGTCAGCCGTCAAGGGCGGAATAGAGGTTTAATAAACTAACTAACCCGTTTGCTTTCATATAGATCGTGGCCTACCCAAACTAACCTACTTGTTTTCATCAACATCGTGGGTTCCCAGCGCCGATCCTTTGTTATCAACAACATCGTGGGTTCTTCCTTCGTTTCGCGTTTTTTTGAGAGTCCCTTTCCGTTCCCACGACGCGCCGACAGCACCGCTGCTGGACCTAGAGTCCGTTGGATTCGGCGTTACTGCGATGAGCAAAGACATGTTCTGTCGCCCTGTTGTCGATTAACTTCTTATATATAACTAAACAACACTGATGTCAAGTGAAATCTCTGCTTGGTAGTGGTGTCATTTGATGGGCGAAACCCTCCGGGACGCAGTCATTCCCGCGAAAGCGAGAATCCACTTCGTTGATACCCTCTTTTCCAAGGACTGGATTCCCGCTTTCGCGGGAATGACTGCGTCCCGGGCTTTTAGCAAGCTTTTTTCGAGCAGTTCTTCGGAACCTCATCAACACAGGGTTTCTACACATAGATCGTCTACCAGAGAGCTTGTGGCGTTTCGTTGTTTTGGTTGCGGCCCCGCCGCGCCGGGGTACCAACGTTCACTTTCTTCTCGGGCCGCGAAGAATTTGCAAGACGGCTAGGCTTAGAAATTGACTTCTATCGGCACGCAAGAAAAGCGCACCACAGAGGGCACAGAGAAAACCTCTGTGGCCTCTGTGATCTCCGTGGTGGGTTTTCTTTTGGTTGCGGCCCAAGGCCGCGCGGGGGCTACTTTGCTCCTCCACGTCGGTTTATCCCGGCGCACTCATTCGCGCCGGGAGTCCTCACTGCCCCAGCCTCACCGGCGGCTGCGTGACGGACTCAAACGCCTTTAGCACCGCATCGTAACAGAGCTTTGGCTTATAGTTGGCGTCGAAGAGCAAACCCGCGCCTCGCTTGCCATGGCTGGAGGCCGGAATCCAGGAATAGCGGTCGGTGAAGCCCCAGGTCTGAAAAGCCGTGCAGCCGGGATTGCGCGCGCATATGCCGGCCACAAGGCCGTAAAGATCGGCCTGCTGCTTAGCGTCGGCCAGCGTCGAGGCCATACTTGGGCCCAACTTGGGAGCCGGACTCATTGATTGTCCCGAGCCTTGTTCCCCAAACTCCAAAGGCAGGCCTACGTCCATTTCGGTGATGTGAACTTGCACTCCGGCCGCGGCCAGCCTGCTGATATTGGCGTCGAGTGACGAGAGCCGCACGGCGTCGTCAAGCGAAAGGTGCATCTGAAGGCCGACGCCGTCAATGGGCACGCCACGGCGTTTGAAATCCTTGACCATGGCGTAGATCGCGTCCGACTTGGCGTTCAGACCCTCGGCGGCGTAGTCGTTATAGAACAGCAGCGCGGTCGGGTCCGCCTCACGGGCCCAGCGGAAGGCCTGCTCAATGTAAGCTGTCCCCCGCGACTTCAAGCCGATTCCTGGCCGGTCATACCAAATGGAGTGGCTGAGCCCACCTCGCTTATCGAAGGCCTCGTTCACTACATCCCAGGCAAACACCTTGCCGGCATAGTGCCCCGCCACACGCGCGATGTGCTGGTGCATGATTTCCCGGAGTTCGGGCGGGGTGAAATGTCCCTGCGCTAGCCAAGCGGGATTGCGAACGGCCCAGAGAAGGTTGTGACCTCGTACCTTCATCCGGTGCGCCTCCGCGAAGGCCACCACTTGGTCGCCAGCCTCAAAGGTGAATTGGCCACGCCCCGGCTCCGTGTTCCGCCACTTCATCACGTTCTCGGGTTCAACCATGTTGAACTCGCGCGTGAGGGTTTCGGCATACGCGGCCTCGGGAAAATGCGCCGGATCCACGGCAGCGCTCATCAGCAGTCCGATCCGTCCGGCTGCCTCCCGAAGGGAGGACTCCTGATTGGCGGGCGTGGCAGCAGCCGCGGCGGCAGCCAAAACAGCAAACGGAATCAGAACACTTCTCATGGCTCGTTCGACGCGCTGCTGCGCGTTATCTTCATGTTGTGCCCAGCGCGACCGGACGAAGGCAACAACGACCAGCGCCTTCTGCCGGCTGCCACGCTATTGTACCTGGGTCTGCAGCGTCCGCAAACCCGGCATCGAACTTGTGAAGAGCAGACGTGAGAGTGACGGGGCGCCGTGTACCTGACTCCTCAGAACCAAAACCGAGGGGGGCGTCTCGAGTGGCCGTCTGACCGATGGCTCCAATGGGAGGGAACTATACAGAGCGCCCTGTGTCACGACTCAACTCGCTCTCTATAGTGCACGGTTTTTTTGGGGTTCGCGCGGATCGCTGGAGCCGGGGCTGAATGTCACGCTCGATCCACATATACAAAATATGCGATGGCATCGCATATCTTGCAAGCGCCATTTTCCCCAGTGGGTTACGGTTCTAATTTCAGGAATACAGGTGAGGGCCACGAGGGCCGCCCCTACGTTTGGGACCGGTGCGCTATTCGTACCTCAGCGCCACCATGGGGTCCGTGCGCGAGGCGCGCAGCGCCGGGATGTAGCCAGCCACCGCCGCGACCACGAACATCAGGATCGCCGCT
>JASHYZ010000091.1 GCA_030042795.1 Terriglobia bacterium
GTCCCTGCTCGAGCTGGCGCACCGCCATCAGTACGCCTTCCAGGATGTCCAGGGGCTCGAAGCCGGTGATCACGATAGGCACTCTGAAACGCGAACTCAGCTCTTCGTATTCGCTGAAGCCTTGCACCGCGCAAACGTGCCCCGGACCGAGAAACGCCTGGACGCGGTTTCCCCGGGAGCCGAGAATCGCCGCGATCGCCGGTGGCACCAAAACGTGCGAAACCAGCAGCGAGACATTGTGCAGACCTTCCTCGCGGGCGCGCCACACCAGCATGGCATTGGCCGGCGCCGTGGTCTCGAATCCAATGGCGAAGAAGACCACCCTTTTGCTCGGATTGGCGCGGGCAATCTTCAGGCAGTCGAGCGGCGAATAGACGACCCGAACGTCAGCTCCCTGCGAACGCAGCGCGAACAGGTCCGACTCGGAACCTGGAACACGCAGCATGTCACCAAACGAACAGAAGATCACGCCAGGCTGGCGCGCGATAGCGTGTGCCTTGTCGATTAGCTCAAGGGAAGTCACGCAGACGGGACAGCCGGGCCCGTGCACCAGCTCAATGGTCGGCGGCAACAGGAGATCAATCCCGTGCTTGACGATGGAATGCGTCTGCCCGCCGCAGACCTCCATGATGACCCAGGGGCGAGTCTGAAGCCGGCAAATCTCGGTCACCAGACCCCGGGCAATTTCGCCGTCGCGATACTCGTCTACGTATTTCACGGTGACCTGACTTCATCCGGCTGCGCTCCTGATTCAGCATCCAAAGCGGCCGGCGCCTCTAACTCTGATAGTTGACCCATCTGCTCGAGCAGCTCGTAAGTACGCAGAGCTTCCTCTTCGTTCACGCGGCTGATGGCGAATCCGACGTGCACCACAACGTAATCGCCGGCATCTGCTTCCGGGACATAGGCCAGGCACGCCTCGCGCACGATCCCGCCAAACTGGACTTTGCCCATGCGAAGCCCGTTCGCATCATACGCTTCGAGCACTTTGCCGGGAATACCGAGACACATCGTAAACTCGTGTTGCTACACCCTGGCGGGCGTTACGCCCGCCGAAGCAGCTCGTTGGCGACTACGGCTTGGCCGAGAGCAATTCCGCCATCGTTGGGCGGAACCTCGGAATGCAAGAATACCTCAAATCCGCTCTCACGGAGTTGCGCGAGTGCTCTCTTCAGCAACAGGATGTTCTGGAATGTCCCGCCGCTCAGGCACACTCGGTTTAAACCTTCCACTGTGCGGATTCTTTGACAGGTCTCGCCGATAGCGCACGCCAATGTATTATGAAACCGGGCGGCGATCACGCCGGAAGCTATGCCGGCGGCAGCCTCGCGAACGATAGCTTCGATGGTAGGCCGAAAATCGAGCTGCAACGGCTCGCTCTCCTCCAACGTGAATGGATAGCATTCCCGCACCTCGTCATGTGCCGCCGTCTCCAGGTCGATCGCAGCCTGGCCCTCGAATGAAACTACTTGGCGCAGGTTTAGGATGCTAGCGACAGCGTCAAATAGCCGGCCACAGGAGGATGTCTCTACTGCATTCAACCGCCGCTCTAGGGCAACTTTGGCAGTCGAGAGCGTCTGCGACGGGATAGCGTCCCAGAGCGGCAGCTCAGGCAATCGCGATCCGAACGTGTCTCGAAGATAGCTCAAGGCCACCCGCCAAGGCTGGCGAACGGCGGCATCGCCTCCTGCCAGGAGAATGTTGCGAAGATGGGCGCGTCTTTCGAAGTGCGAGAAGTCAGCAAGCAGAAATTCGCCTCCCCAAATGGTGCCATCGGTGCCATAACCGGTACCGTCAAATGCCACGCCGATAACCGGCCCGCGGAGCCGGTTCTCTGCCATGCAGCTTGCGATGTGTGCGTGGTGATGCTGCACGCCGACCTTTTCGAGGCCAGAGAGCTTCATCGCAAACTGCGTGCTCAGGTAACGCGGATGCAAATCGTAGGCTACAGCTTGGGGTTCAATGTCAAGCAGCCTTTTCAGGTTTGCCAGCGTTTCCTCAAAGAAGACCAGGGACTCGTAGTTTTCGAAGTCGCCGATGTGCTGGCTCAAAAATGCGCAACGGCCCTTGGTTAGGCAGAAGGTGTTCTTCAACTCGCCGCCACAAGCCAGGATCTCTTTGCAGTCGACCAGCAGTTCAACCGGGCGCGGCACGTAGCCTCGCGCGCGGCGCAGCACGCGGGCGCGTCCTTCGAAAGTTCGGACGACTGAGTCATCCACCCGCATGTGGATGTCCCGGTTGTGGAACAGGAACCAATCCGCGATGTTACTGAGGCGCGATGTCTCTTCGTTACGGCTGACAATCGGCTCCTCACTGAGGTTGCCGCTAGTCATTACGAGCACGTCGAATTCAGGCGGCTGGCCTGGTTCTCCGAACAGCAGGTGGTGCAGCGGAGTGTACGGGAGCATTACGCCCAGAGTTGCGTTGCCGGGCGCCACTGCCGGTGAAACCGGAGCGCCTTTACGACGGGGCATGATCACAATCGGCCGGGCCACGCTGAGCAGCGCGTTCTTGTCGGCCTCCGATAGCTCACAGAGCCGCCCCGCTTCGGCGACGTCGCGCGCCATGAGCGCGAATGGCTTATCTGTCCGCCGCTTGCGGTCGCGCAGCGTGTGTACTGCGGCGTCATTGCGCGCGTCACAGACAAGCAGGAAGCCGCCAAGGCCCTTACCCGCCACGATATTTCCTTCGTGAAGCAGGTGCCGCACAGTCCGCAAAACCGAAAGGCTTGACTCCGTCGACTGAAAGAGGGGCGTTGCAGATGCATTGCCAGCCCTGACGAGGGCGAGTGAGGGACCGCAGGACTCACATGCGTTCGGCTGGGCGTGGAAGCGGCGGTCTCGCGGATCGTCGTACTCGCGCTGGCACGAGTCGCACATCTCGAACGTCGACATGGTCGTCGCCGGGCGGTCATAGGGTACATTCTGAATGATGGAGTAGCGCGGGCCGCAATGCGTGCAGTTTGTAAAAGGATAGCCGTAGCGGCGGTCGTGTGAGTCTGTAAAATCGCGAACGCAGGCGTCACACGTAGCCACGTCGGGCGGGACCAGCGCCGAAGTCTCTGCTTCCGGCAGGCTGATGCAAATCCGGAAACCCTCGTCTCCCAGAGCGGCGATCCGCCTCACGTCGAAGCGGGACACTTCCGCCAGCGGGGGAAGCTCCTTGTGCAATGCGCCGCAGAAGGCATCCAAGACCAAAGGCTCGCCTTCCGCTTCGACCACGACGCCTCGTGAAGTATTGCGAACTAGGCCCGACACCCCATGGTGCTCGGC
>JASHYZ010000092.1 GCA_030042795.1 Terriglobia bacterium
CATGCGCTGGTTCTCATCAACTGGAATCCAGCGGATGGCATCGGTGCCCAACCCGAACAGGTCTGCCGCCTTGTGAATCCAGGTGTGGGTCTCTGCTGAGACGTAAACCCGCAACTGGCGTCCCGAACGCAGACCGGCAGCGCTCAGCGGCCAATTCATCTCACCAGCCTTGGCGCGCCGGGCTGCGAGGAAGGGAACGAAGTTGGCCATATTGCCACCGCTCACCAGCAGTCCTCCGCAGTCGGATGGGTAACCGATCAATTCGGCAATCCAGCGGACCGTCTGCCGCTCAATTTCAGTGGCGAGAGGGGCGAGGATCCACCCCCCGACATTGGGACTAACGGCGGTCGCCAGTAGGTCCGCCAGCGCTCCGATGGGCGCCGGCGAAGAGTTAATGTAGCCCCAGAAGCGCGGATGCGCGCTCAAAAGCGAGTTGTCAAAAAGCAATCGGGTGGCCTCTTCGAGCAGTTCACTCGCTGGGACGCCGTGCTCGGGAAGCCCGTTGCCTGGCAGCAGACGGTTCAGGCTCGCAGGCATCACCTGAGGAATTACGGGGCGGTTCAGGATGGACCCGAGAAACTCGGCGATGCTATCCACAAGGCGGTAGCCCGCGGCGCGGAACTCCTCCGGAGTCATTTCGAGGGCGGCACTCGCTTCGATTTGCTGAGGGGCAACTGACGAGTCCATCTCAAGCTCCATTAGAACTGCCGAATACACGTCGCTAGACACTGAAGTCACTACTACCCAATTTACGGCCCTTGAGAGACGGAGTAAAGGCCCTTCCGAGGTACCGAAGGCAGAGAGACACCAGCTTGAAGGAAACCGCGCCGGGTTTGGCGGTGTCTACACGTTGGGAGGCGCCGGGCGCGACGGAAATGCCGGCGCCCCGCAACTCTGGTATTCTGTAATCAATGAGGCACAAATCTCCTTTCCGCAATTCGCTGTTCGTTTGGTTGCTCGCTGTCGGCGCGACCCTGAGCATTCCGGCGGCGCGTGCTCAAGACAAGACAACCGTGGTGACCATCGTTCCCAGTCTTGATTGGCAGCTCGAGAGCTCGGCTACTGTCGATCCTTCAGTATTGGCGCAATGGGGAGGCGACCCGGCGATTGAGCGCGAGTATGGAGTGAAGACGCTCACCGCGCGCACGTACGGCTTCGGAGGACATACCGCAGACGTTCTGATGGAAGAAGCCTCAGACCCATCGGCCGCTTACGGTTTGTGGACCTTCTACCGCACGCCGGAGATGAGCCCCGTCCGCGGAGCGCTGCTGACTGTCGCCAGCCCGGGAAAGGCGCTGCTGGTCCGCGGGGCGGTGTTCATTCGAATCTCCCTTCACGCTCAAGAGACTCTGCCCGAGGCCGAGGATCGCGCTTTGCTCAAGAGCGTTGGTGGTCCGTTGCCCTCAGCGCGTGCCTTTGATCAATTGCCGCCGTCGCTGCCGTCGCACGATTTGATTCGCGGAACAGAGAAGTACATCCTGGGCCCGGTCGCAGCGGCTCGCGATCTGCAATCTTTCCCCACCAACCTGTTTGGTTTCGACGAGGGCGCTGAAGTACAAGCGGCCCGATATTCCGTGGGAGGAACAGGCACTCTGACGCTCGCGGCCGTCAATTATCCGACGCCGCAAATCGCCAGCGATGTGCTTGACTCGATCAACAAGGTTCTGAGCCAGAAGGCAGGCTCCAAAATATCCCTGCGCCGTCGGGATACGTACGTTCTGATGGTTGGAAACGCGCCGTCGCAGACCGTAGCTGACCACTTTCTGGATCAGTTCAAGGTTGAAAAAGTGATCAGCACAGACCCGACCGTCGCAGACAGTGGCGGCGATGTCCTCGCACTGATGAGGCTTTTGCTGGCGAACGGAATCTTCATTATTATGCTCACCGGGCTGTCGCTCGCGGGCGGAGTGCTGGTGTTTGTCTCCAAGAGATTGGCAAGAAAGTGGTTCGCCGATTCGGTGTTCGTTCAGGGAGAACAAGGCGGAATTATTCTGTTGAACCTGCGATGACAGTAAATTATTGAACTAACAATAGTTAATTCAAATATCGGGTTTGATTGCCGTTTTCAGGCGAGGTCTCACACTGAGGCCACTTACTCCGTGCGGACTTGCCACAAGTTATTGATTTTAAGAATCTTAAACTACAAAAAATAATTGGAAAATTTTCTTGACACATTTACTTGCTTCACCATAGAGTGGGTTTCGAGTTTAGAGGGCGGAGCGCGTCCGCTACTCTATTCTCCTCTCAAATGCTCACCCGCGGGTCTGGCCCAAAGGCCGGGCTTGCTGGGTGAGCATTTTCGTTCCGGCCGGCGTAGCTCAGTCGGTAGAGCAACGGTTTCGTAAACCGTAGGTCGGCAGTTCGATTCTGCCCGCCGGCTCCATTGTTTTCAATCACCAATCGCTTGCTACATCAATTGCTTGTGCGTCACTGGATCGTGGCGGGGCGTTGCTCTCCGTGCCCTCTAGTGTCCTGAGACTGTCCGTTTGCTTTTGACCTTTGATCTGATTTTCGAGAACAGTCATCGCGCTCCGCATATCATCAGCAGCGGTCTTGATGTGATACGTCGCGGTTGTGCTCACGTTCGCGTGCCG
>JASHYZ010000093.1 GCA_030042795.1 Terriglobia bacterium
TGTAGTTCGCCATTTTTCCCTCCTAAAGTCTAGGTCGTTTCACTACGGCCGATTTCGACATCGTCTAAGCTGTTGAGGATTACGGAATATAGTGACAACCAATACTGTAGCGGCGGCCCGCGGCCGCCGTCTTTTCGGCGCTTCCTTCCAGGGTAGCCCTTGGGCTGTGGACACAAGGAACAGTGCGCAACGACGGCCTCGCGTTCAATTATATTGGCTTTGCTCGCACACTGGCAAACAGCGCGAAGCCGCTACCTAGGTTGATCTTCCAGCGGCCAAATTGTGGCCGGAGTCAAGACCCCGTGGCTTTCCCGGCAGGCTCTAAGCTGCCCCTGCCCCTTTGCTCGCGGCCCTTTGCGCCTTTGCGTGAGACGTTTTGCTTTGCGTACCAATTTCTTCACACCTTCTCACGCCGCGGGCTAAGTTACAGGCTCCTTAAGAGCTGAATGTGATGGGAAATTCGCGGTGCAAAAAAAGCGAGATTAGTAGGCGAATGCCTGCCTAGGCGCTAGCCTCACTTGCGGGGTCACCCGCGGGCGCTACCTTACGGAAAGCCGAACGATACGCGACGGCGTCAGGATCATCACAACGCAGGAATTCATCCGGCGTATAGACGCCGGCCAGCCGGCCCTCCTCGAAGAGTCCGATGCGCGAGCCCAGAAACAGGGCCTCGCTAAGGTCATGGGTTACAAAAACCACCGTCTTGCCCAGCTTCTTTTGGAGGTCACGAAATTCACTCTGCAGCTCATACCGTGTAATGGGGTCGAGCGCTCCGAAGGGCTCATCCATCAGCAGAATCGCCGGGTCCGCGGCTAGGGCGCGAGCCACGCCCACGCGCTGCCTCTGTCCGCCGGAAAGCTCCGCAGGATATCGCTGCTCCAGGCCGCTATTCAGGCCCACCAAACGCAGCAGCTCGTGCACGCGGTCGTGAATTCGGTCGCGCGCCCAACCCTCGATGGTGGGCACCATCGCGATGTTACGCTCCACAGTGAAATGTGGAAGCAAGCCGACCTCCTGAATCACATAACCGATGCTGCGCCGCAGCCGGATGGGGTCCCAGAGTGTGGTCGCCCGGCCTTCTACCAAAACCTCGCCTGCACTCGGCTGGTGGAGGTGATTGATGAGCTTGAGCGTGGTGGTCTTACCCGAACCGCTGCGGCCGAGAAGCGCCAGCGTCTCGCCGCGGCTTACAGTGAGATTGAGTCCGGCAACGAGCGAGCGCCCGTTAATGGCCAAATGTACATCGCGAAACTCGATGACCGTGTGCTTCGCGTCTGATGCCGCGTCTGACGGGTGTGTGGGCGTCCTGGGGTGGGATTCGGTCATGAGGTCTTGGAAACGGCTCAGCCTGCGCGCGGGAAGTGCACTTTGCTGCTGTACCACCTGGATTCCCGCCTGCGCGGGATTGACCGTGGACGGGAATGACGCGCTACCCGCTACCTTCGGAGTTTAACGTATCCTCTTGGCTTCAGCTACCACCAGGCGGCATTCGTTGGGACCCGTTAGGACATAGGCTGACTAAAGATTTACACGGCGCGACGTGGGCCGCAACCAAAATGAAGTGCTCAGTGATCTCTGGAGGCGCCAGGATAAGGTAGCCAAGCAAGCGCGAGGGGGAGCAATCCCTCTGGCGAAGTCTTGCGAGACGAACTCGTGAGCCCTAGTCTGCAGGTTGTTGAAGAACCCGTCCTGACTGTCATTCCGAGGAGCCATAGGCGACGAGGAATCTTGTAGTTCTTTTAGTTTCAGAGCGAGATTCCTCGCTTTGCTCGGAATGACACGGTTCCGAAATGTTTTTCAACAACCTGCTAGCGCAAGTGACTCGATTCGGCCTCGTTGCACCTGTCACGGAGACCTTCAGTTTCGTCAAAGCTGAGCTGCGCTGGACCTTAGGCGGATGGCGGCTCGGAAGATGGGTAGGCGAACGAGGACTGGGCTGCTGGATAAGTGACGCGCGTGCCTTGAACGTGCGCGAAAGGAGTTAGAGTGTGGGGTTCGGCTCGCGTCGGGCTCATGATATGTCTTACCGGAATGCCGCGAACGGCGAGCGCGTCCGCAATGAGGGAGCGGTGGCATCGCCAGGGGACGGCCTCGGCGCACATCACAGCCACCTGTTCTTCACGGCTAAGAGCGATCAGTTGCTCAAGGCCCTGTTCGAACTCGGGCGTCTGCATGTAATCGGCGAAGCCTCGAAACGATGCGTTTTGCCAGCCCGCGTTCTGCGAATCCTTATGCGCATGGCGCAAGCCGCCGAGCGCTGCCAAATGCGTGTAATGGATCCTTCTGTTGTGGAGTGTGGCTGACAGCGTTTCGCGGTTGAATTGGGGATTATGGCGCGAGCGTGGAATGGTGCGCACGTCCACCAGCCGTTGCACTCCATGCGCGCGCAACAAGTCAATGAAAGCGTCGAGGGAACGTGTCGAGTGGCCGATGGTGAACACGGTCGGTGAGTGGGCGGCGAGGGAGCCGGAATGGTTTTGCCGCTTCTTCCTGGTTCGGACTGCGGGGCGCATACGTGCAGCGGTTTTCTTCATGATGGTCCGCTTCGCCATGCGATTAACTGCCGAAGGGTTCTTCCTCGCCAAGGCGAGATTCCAGATAGGCCTTCAACGCCAGAGCATTGTTGTGCTCCGTGTCGCGCGCACTGTACAGCAAAATTACTCTTCCGTGACGGGCGGCTTCAGCCAGAGGCCTCCAGGCCGAGGGACTGGCGTCGAGTTCGGCGAAGTAACGGCGGCGGAACTCGTTCCACCTGGCGGGGTCGTGCCCGAACCAACGCCGCAGCCGGTCGCTCGGCGCCACGTCCTTGAGCCAGGCGTCGAGCCGGAGTGTTTCCTTCTTCATTCCCCGCGGCCAGAGGCGCTCTACGAGGTAGCGCCGTCCGCCTTCGCTCCCGCTTTCGTAGACACGCTGAACCTCGATCATGGTTGCGCCTGACGGAAGACTTCCTTATTCACGACGTACGGCATCTCTGCCGGATTGCCGCCGTAGTTTCTCTCAAGCACGTCAATGAGCCCTTGAACGCAGCGTCCGGCCATGCCTTTGTTCGGGTCGGTGGAAAGCCGAGTGATGCGTCCGGCGCTGGCAAAGTGGTTGAACAGACGTAGCCGGTCTTCCAGGGCAGGATCACGGAGCTGCGAATCGGCAGGCAAAGGTTCCTTCTCAAACACGTCGAGCGCCGCGCCCGCAATGACGCCGTCACGCAGAGTCGTGGCTAAAGCTAGCTCATCAATCACCGGGCCGCGCGAGGTGTTTACGAGGTACGCAGTGGGTTTCATCAATGGGAATGTCTTTTCATTGAACAGATGATAGGTGGGCTCCGCCGCCTCTTCGGGCCTCAACAGCGGCACATGGACGCTGACGTAATCGGCCGTTCGCAGCGCAGCTTCAAAGCCGGTGTAGCGAATCGCACGCCGCTCGCTCGAGAATCCGTGCCGGAAACGCAGGTCAAGCTCCTCCTGAACCTTGCTTGCGAACTCGTCAGCTTGCCGCACCGGATCGTAGCAAAGCACCTCAACGTCAAACCCGATCACCTTCTTGATGAACGCCTGGCCGATGCGGCCTGTTCCGATCACCGCCACCGTCTTTCCGGTGATCTCGTCGCCGAGGAACGGCAGAAATGGATGCCAGGCGCCCCAGCGATTCTCGCGCACGATGCGTTCGCTCGGATAAAGCCGCCGCGCCACGCATCCGAGCATGAACAGGGCAAATTCCGCCGTGGCCTCGGTGAGCACGTCCGCCGTGTGAGTGAACGGGACCTTGTAGCGATTGGCGTCGGCGCGGTTAATGTTGTCAAAACCCACGGCGTCTTGCGCCACCACCTTGAGCGTTCCGCGTCCGACTTCGAACACTTCGGCGTCGATGGGATCACGCAGCGTGGTGATGAGCCCGTCGATGCCGCTGCGCACCTTCTCCACGATCACGCTCTTCGGAGGGGGCTCTAAATGATCGTAGATTTCGAGATCGTAACCTCGCTGGCGCAGGAGGTTGAGCGCATCGTCGCCGATGTTGCAGGTAGCAAAGACGCGAAATGGGCGGGCGTTGTGGGCAGTCATCTTGAGCTCGTTCCAAACGGCCTTCGTCACTCACCGATCAGTTCAAGTCCAGAAGTTGCGATCGAGCGATCGGTACTGGATAGCCTCGGAGATGTGCGGATTACCAATGGATTCGGCATCCTCGAGGTCGGCGATGGTTCGGGCCACTTTAAGGATGCGATCATGCGCGCGTGCGGAAAGCCCGAGTCGG
>JASHYZ010000094.1 GCA_030042795.1 Terriglobia bacterium
ATGGCCAGCGTCGCCACCAGGAAAGTCCAGAAAGTGGTAGGCATTTTGTGGCGCAGCCCCCCCATGTAACGCATGTCAAGCTGGCCGCTCATGGCGTGCATCACGCTGCCCGCGGCGAGGAAGAGCAGCGCTTTGAAGCAGGCGTGGGTCATGAGGTGGAAGATGCCGGTGGCGAAAACGGCCGCGCCACAACCGACAAACATGTAGCCGAGCTGGCTGATGGTGGAATAGGCCAGCATGCGTTTGAGATCGTTTTGGCACAGCGCAATGGTGGCGGCGAAAAAGGCTGTGATGCAGCCGATGGCGCCCACAACCTCTAGAGCGCGCGGGGCGTGCACGAAGAGCACGTTGGATCGCGCCACCATGTAGACACCGGCCGTCACCATGGTGGCAGCGTGGATGAGGGCGCTCACGGGCGTGGGACCTTCCATGGCGTCCGGCAGCCAGACATAAAGGGGAAGCTGGGCAGACTTCCCGACGGCGCCCAGGAAAAGAAGTAGACAGGCCGCAGTCAGCGTGTGTTCTTGGTCGCCCAAACCCAAGGAAGTTACCTTGGGAAATAGTTCAGGGAAATTCACCGTGCCGAAGCTCCAGAACAGCAGCGCCACGCCCACGGTAAATCCGGCATCGCCAATGCGCGTGACAATGAACGCCTTCTTGCCCGCGTCCGAAGCCGATTTCTTCGGGAAATAGAACCCGATCAGCAGATAAGAGCAGAGGCCCACGCCTTCCCACCCCACAAACATGACGGGGTAACTGGCGCCTGTAACCAACACCAGCATCATGAAGAGGAACAGGTTGAGGTAACAGAAGAAGCGGTAGTAACCGCCTTCGTGCTCCATGTAGCCGCGCGAATAAAGATGAATGAGGAAGGCAATGACGGTAACCGTGCAGGTCATCACCAGCGTGAGGCGGTCATAGTAGACGGCGAAGTCTGTGTGAAAATTGCCGGCCTGAATCCAGGTGAAGTAACTATGGACAAAAGGAGCCGAATCCGGCCCGAGGTGCGAGCTGAGCGCGGCCGCGATGGCGAACACCGCTGCCAGACCGGATGATCCGCAGCCGATCAGCGAGACCATTCCCTGCGAGAAACGGCGGCCGAAGATGCCGTTCAGGGCCGCGCCGGCGAGCGGCGGCAAGAGCATGAGAAGGAGCAGAATTTCCATAATCAAAACAAAGCCAATAGGCAAGAGGCAATAGCCAAGAGCCAGCAGCAAGAGGCAATAGTGTGGCCTGATGGCGTATTGGCTCTTGCCTATTCCCTCTTGGCTGTTTCTTACAGTTTCATCGAATCCACGTCATCAATGGCCAGAGAATTGCGATTGCGATACAACGCCACAATAATCGCCAGGCCCACCGCGGCCTCGGCGGCCGCCACCACGATGACGAAAAACACAAAAAGCTGCCCATCTAAGTTAGGCAAATGTCGCGCAAAGGCGACAAACGCCAGGTTTACCGCATTGAGCATCAGCTCGATGCACATGAAGACGGTGATCACGTTGCGCCGGATCAGAAAGCCGGCCACACCAAGTGTGAACAGAATTAAGCTCAGCACGAGAACGTGAGATAACGGGATCATGTCTTGGAGCTAACCTCAC
This sequence comes from Terriglobia bacterium, assembly GCA_030042795.1. The sequence continues at coordinate 1,599 of JASHYZ010000094.1, forward strand.
GGAGTTATAAGCAAGAAGCCAGAAGTAAGAAGTCAGAAGCCAGAACAAGCCAGGAGCCAGAAGACGGGAGGCAGAAGCCAAAATATCCGTTTCCCAGCTCTCGCCGTGCATCGCTGTCCACACTCTGCCACATGCCTTGTCAAGCTCACCTCGGTTGAACTGCTGTCTTCTTGCTTCTTTACTCCTGATTCCTAAAACTGCCTCTTTGCCAGCACCACCGCGCCAATCACAGCCACTAGAATCAACAGCGAAGTCACCTCGAACGGGAGCACATAGTTGCTGAAAAGCAGCCGGCCGATGGCGGCGGGGCTCGCGTCCAAAGCATCGCCGCCGGCCGTAGCTACGAGGCCAAAATGCTTCCAAACTACGATAGCCACCTCAACCAAAAAGGCGACCAGTAAAGGCGGTCCTGCCCAGCGCGCAAACCTCGCACTGTCCCGGCTGGGGCCCTCGTGTCCGGCGTTGAGCAGCATGATAACCAGAACGAACAGCACCATGATGGCCCCGGCGTACACAATCACCTGGATCATGGCGATGAAAGGCGCGCCCAGGAGCAGGTAGATGAGCGCCAGCGACGCCAGCACCACAATCAGCGAAAGAGCGCTATAAACCGGCGTCCGCTGAAACACGACGCTCAGCGCCGCAATCACCGCCAAGGCGCCCGCAATGTAAAAGAGAATTTCCATTTCTTTATCGCCGCCGGAAGCCGGGCGTGACAGCGGCTCCGCTGCGGCGTGCCTTCCTCGGTTTGATCTCGTGACGACTCGCGAAGAAGGATTCACTACAGAGGGCACAGAGAACACGGAGAAAACCTTTGTGACCTCAGTGGTGAGCTTTTCTTTTGGTTGCGGCCAAAGGCCGCGCCAGGGTAAATCTTTTCGCCGTCGTCACGCAACCAAAGCCGAGTACAGATTAAAGATTACAAATCACAAACAGCTACTTCCCATTTCGCCGAATCGATTTGTCAAAGATATCGATCAGAGCGTTCAGTTTGCCGTCCGTCTCCGAATGAACCTCCTCAAGGCGCGCGATGGCTTTTTCGTGGCGGCGAATGTCCGAGCGCAGCGAAACATATCGCGCGAGCCGGCTCACAAGGTGGTTATTCTGGGCAACGAGACGTTCCAGCCTATCCAAGCGCTTTTCGGCCTGCTCAAACCGAACGTTCGCCTTAGCAAAGTTCTCCTCGGTGCGCGCCTGCTGCTCGAGAATGAATTCCATCGTCTTTTCAACGTTCATTGGAGATCCCTTCCACCCACCTGCGAGCCACATCGCTTGGACTCAACTCGAGTGCACCCACGCCACCACGGCGCTCGTTGCGACGATGTTCAGCAGACCGAGCGGCAACAACACCTTCCAGCCGAATGCCATCAACTGGTCATACCGGAAGCGAGGCAGTGTACCGCGAACCCAAATATAGAAAAAGAGAAAACAGAAGACCTTCAGGCAAAACCAAAACACGGGCAGAATCACCCGCAGCCAGTAAGGCCCGAACGACGGGCCCAGCCAGCCGCCAAAGAAAAGCAAGGTTGCGATAGCGGAAACCGTGACCATATTCGCGTATTCGGACATGAAGAAAATGGCGAATTTGAAGCTGCTGTATTCCGTGTGGAAGCCTGCCACCAGTTCTGTTTCGCCCTCGGGAAGATCGAAAGGGATCCGGTTGGTCTCCGCGATGGCGGCGGTGAAATAAATCAGAAATCCCAGCGGTTGCAGGAACAGGTTCCAGCGCGGCAGCAGCGAGAACACGCCGGCGTGCGACCACAACCCCGCCTGCTGATTCACGATCTCACGCAGGCTCAGAGTTCCGGCAATCATCAGGACGCCGATCACTCCCAAGCTCAAGGAAACCTCGT
>JASHYZ010000095.1 GCA_030042795.1 Terriglobia bacterium
GCGACCGTGGAGGCCTTGCGTCAACGAGGGCTTATGAGTGAAGGCGAGGCGGAAAGATACGCCCCCAGGCTCGTCGTTACCATTCACTGCACGGTCACACCGTGTCCGCTTCCGTGATTGTGGACGGGCGCCCTCTATCGCTGCTATAGGGCTCAGGCGAGATCGATACGCGATTCTCAACCCATAGCTCAGAAGCGCGGACCTCGTGGTTGGGTCCGCGGTATTTCGGTGTTGGGTCAGAAAAGCCGCAGACGTGAAAGCGACGTCTGCGCTACCTGGCTCGACTCGATACCGGCCAAAGGAGCGGGGTAGCGCAGAGTTTCGCATCTCAGAAACTCTGCGGTTTCTCGTGTCTTTACTATTGAAATAGCCTAGCCAAAGAAGGACCACGACGAGATGCCGCAGAGTCTGAAAAGCACAGACTCTGCGCTACCCGGCTCGCTTCCACTCAGCGGCAATTTCCGGAGCTCCAGTGACGCTCGCTCCTGGCTACTACTGCTACGCGTGGACAACTAACGCCAGCAGCCCGAGCCTGAAACTCGGAAGCGACAATAACCCCAACTCGTGGATGCCCTTTAGCTTCTCGACGCTCGTGTCGGGTACGACGAGCGGAGGTTCGCTTGGCACTGTCAGCAGCATCACAGCGCCCAGCACTAGCTACGGTCAGGTGCAGACTATATGGGGTGCGATTTATTGATGGGCTAAGCCGCCTCACCAGGCACTGCAAGCATCATCGCGATGACCGCGCACGCTATGCAGGGCGACCGGCTGGCGCAGAGTGAAACTCTGCGATTGTGCAGGCGGCGTCCCACATGCCAACTGCTGAACACGAATCGCAGAGCTAGGCGCTGTGCGCCACCTGCCCGGGCGGTGTGGCCGGGGACAGAAAGCCGTTCCCCTACGCGTTTGTGGGAAGCTCGTGGATTCCCGCTTTCGCGGGAATGACGGCGTTTGAGCAGAGCCCGCAAATCCGACGGCGGCAACCCCCACGCACAAGCTGGGTACACAGTGCACGACGACCATGCACGAGTTTTCACACAAACTCCCTGCGCTGTAACGATCGCGCTCAGGAGCTATTCAAACAACTCATCCTTCCATAGCTTCTGGCCGGCAAGCGAGGTGTGGAACCCCCAGGCAGCGATGGCCACGAAGCTCAAAAGCACCGCAAACGAGGCCGGCGCATACCACTTGGAGAAGTCGAGCGTGAAGGGCACGTTTAGAACGACGTTCGCGGTGAAGATGGCGAGAGCGAGGGTGATGAGCCCGAAACGTGTAACAGCAAACGCCGCGATAGAGAACACGACTAACCAAATCCACACCATGATCTGGGGATGATCGCCTCGCAGAGTGTTTTGGCCCGCAAGAATTGCGACAAAAACGGCGGCAGCCGCCCACTTATTCCGCAGAACGACACGAAGCAGGAACAAAAGGAAAAAGAACTCTAAGGTTGCCGTAATGCAATTCTCGATGTTGAGTAGCCAGATGCCCACTGCCTGGCGTCCGCCGAGCAGAAGATGCGTGCTTGGCAGTTGGGGCGGGGCGCCCTCACGCTTGAGCAGCAGAAAGCCTACGCTGATCACGACGTTCCATAGCGTGCCCAGTAGCACTCCCCACAATACGTCGCGCCCTACCATCGGGTCGCGTACGCGGCCAATGGTGGCGCGGCTCCAGGAGATGACGGCGTGGGGCCAGTGACGGCGCACGTAAGGCTCCAGCGCCATGTACAGCAGCCAAATGATGCCTGAGGTCAAAAGTCCTGTGCTCACCGCCAAGCCGAAACGCCCCAGGGTAGCGAGCGTCGGAATGAAATGATCGCGGCACACCCAGACCGCTAACTCAATCGCGAAGACTGCGCTCGCGAGCCGCAGGGCGCCGTGCAGGTCTACCTTACCTTTGATGTAATTCCGGCGGGCGATCCACGCTCCGGCTACCACCACCAAAATCCCCAGGAGGACGCCCACGATCTGACCGGCGTGCTGTCCGGCTGTCATCTTCGAATACTGGGTGCGGTCCGGCGTCGTCCACGGTCCAACCTCGTGGAAATATACCGGGCGGCCCCGCCATGCGGCGGCTTCCACCCTTAGAGGGCGATCCGTGCTTGGCCAATGTCCTGTCCACGCCGCGCGCTCGTCAAACGCGGCCAGGGACAGCCACTGCGGCTGAGCGGGATGCAACTGAGCGAGGTCCAGGCCAGCCACCGCGAAGAGGGGTTTCCAATCCACCGGCTTGGCCGGCGGCGGGTTCGGCTCGACCTCCTGAGGGATCGCCTGCAGGTAAACCAGCCGTCCCTGCGCGTCCAGAATGATATTGATCATCCCCGACTGGGTCTCAGGAGGGTCCTTGAAGGTAACCACGCCTGGGGTGATCGTATCGCCGGCAAAGCCGTGAGCGTCGAGGTACACAGGGCTTTGGCGATACGCGTAGATCAGCACCTGTGGTTGGCCCGCCAGGATCTTGGGCCAATCGGGATGATGGCCGTCGTGGCTGTGGACGTAATCCGTAAAATCAGTGTTGTAATAGAACTCCGCGGCATGGTCGACGCCGGGCTCGACGTAGCCAAGATTCTTGAGGGTCTCCTGGGCCTTTACCGCCAAGACGTCCGGCGAGAGCGACAGGTTCATGAGCTTTAGCCCATCAACCTGCAGGCCAACGTAAAACACGATGACCATGCCGGCAACCACCGCCGCCAGGCCGGCGACAGCGGCGCGCGGCGCGATACCTTCCTTTTCACCGGCCGCCGCCACCATCTGCGGTGAAGGCGTCTCGCCAGCCGCCAACGCCGCCGCCAGGGGATCACCACCGGGAAGGGCCGCGGCTACGGCCAGCGCGGTGGCAGGGCGGTTGGCAGGCTCGCCGTCGAGGCAGCGCATGATGACCCGTTCCACCGCCGGATCAAGATCCTTGACCCACGTTGAAGGCTGGCTGAGGGGTTTTTCGTTGCGCTGCTTCACCAGATCGGCCAGCGTGGCGGCGTCAAACGCGCGCTTGCCGGTGAAGATTTCGTAAAGCACGAGACCGAGCGAATAAATGTCACTGCGGACCGTGGCCTCGTGCCCAGCCAACTGTTCGGGCGCCATGTAAGCAGGAGTGCCGCTGCGCGCCTCAAATCCTTCAACACGCTCGGCGAGAGTGGCGAGGCCGAAATCCGTCATCACGGCGCGGCCGCGGCCGTCCAGCATGATGTTGGCAGGTTTCAGATCGCGGTGCAGCACTCCTTCGCGGTGGGCGGCCGCCAAGCCGGCACACAGTTGACGCGCGGTTTCGAGCGCCTTATCGCCGGGTAGGCGGCCGATGCGGCGGAGCAGGGAACCCAAGTCTTCGCCGTCCACGTACTCCATGGAGAGAAAGGTCTGGCCTTCGGCTCCCCCGACGTCGTAGACCCGGCAGACGTTGGCGTGGGATACCCGGCGGGCCGTGCGGACCTCGTTGCGGAAGCGGTCAAGCGCGTCCTCATCCTTGCCCAGAGTCTCGGGCAGGAACTTCAGAGCCACCGGCTGGCCCAAGGTAAGATCGTCGGCCCGATAAACCTCTCCCATGCCGCCCTTGCCGAGCAGCGCCACAATCCGATAACGGTCCGCCAGCAGAGCGCCGGGCAGAAAGCGGCCTTCCGTGGAAAGGCCGCTGCTCGCCGTTGAGCTGCGAGCCGCTGCGCGGGGCTGCGATGGCGGACGCTTCGCCGGAATTGGGGAGGGAGCCGTAGCCGTGGCGCCGCTGGTGGCCGCCGAGTCGAAACTGAAGGATGCCCCGCAAGACGAGCAGAAGCGGGCGCTTGGGCTATTCTCTCCACCGCAGGTTCCACACTTCATGTTTGCCTCTGCAAGACCGCGGAGTACAGCTTCATGGCTGACGAGGCGCTCCGGTGACCGCACCTCGGTCTTCAGGACAAACACGACCCTACTTGCACCGTTCGGTTCGCCCCCCACCTAATTCCGTTATGCTAGTGCCTTGGGGGTGACGTGTCAACGGAGCAGGGAAGTGGGTAGTGTGCGCGGTTTAGAATCCCTCCGCAGCTTGCGACGCGTACAGGCA
>JASHYZ010000096.1 GCA_030042795.1 Terriglobia bacterium
GAACCCACGGCCTCTTTCTTTTCGGTTGCCATCGGCCGGATGAGAAGCTCCACGTCCTCTTCGGTATACCCACAGGCGCGCTCGATAGCGACAAACAGATCTCGATTGCTGCTCAATCGGGCGTCTTGCGCCGTAGGCGCCTTGGAGTGCGGCGGCTCGACGACGCCTTCATCTTGCCGCCAAGTTCCGTTCGAAAGCGTCGTGGCCTCCAAAAGCGGCGTCGAGCCGCCGCACTCCAAGGCGCTTCGCGCATTATCATCCGTCGCTGTTGAATCACCGCCGTAGCTTTGGCGCGCCAAGCTCGTTTCGCTCGCCGCTATGCGGGGGGCGAACAACATGTTTTGCAAAATCCACTTGCGATAATGCCGTCCTTTTGAAGCCTGGCGCTTGACCTGCTCATTCTTGAGAATCTTCTGGTGCTTCAAATCAACCACCAGGATCTGGCCGGGACCAAGCCTGCCCTTTTCCTTCACGGACGCAGGGTCGATAGGCAGAATCCCAGCCTCGGAGCCGAGCACTACCAGTCCATCGTGCGTAATGGTGTATCGCGCCGGTCGCAGACCGTTACGGTCGAGCGCGGCGCCCACCACCGACCCATCGAGAAAAGCCATGGCAGCGGGACCGTCCCACGCTTCCATCAGGCACGAATGGTAGTGGTAGAAAGCCTTGACGTCGGCCGGAATCTCCACCGAGCTTTCCCAGGCCTCGGGAATCATCATCAGCAGAGCTTGCTGAACGCTGCGGCCGGAACGGGTGAGCAGTTCGAGAACGTTATCAAAACTCGCCGAGTCGCTGCCGCCGGGCTGCACCACCGGCTTCAAGCCTTCCACGTCCTGGCCCCAGACGCGATGCTCCAGCACGGCTTCGCGGGCGCGCATCCAGTTGCGATTGCCCAGCAGCGTGTTGATTTCGCCGTTGTGCGCCACCAGCCGGAAAGGCTGCGCCAGAAGCCAACTGGGACGCGTATTGGTGCTGTAACGCTGGTGGAAGAGCGCGGCTGAAGTCTCAAACGCCGGGTCCGCCAGATCCTGGTAAAACCGTCCAAGCTGCGGCGGCGAGAGCAATCCTTTGTAAACGATGTTGCGACAGGAAAACGACCCGATGTAGGTCTCGGCGGCCACACGGCTGGTCTCCGATCCTTCCGGGCCGCCGCTCTCCCTCAGGCGGCGCTCGATTTCCTTGCGGACGAGATACAACTCCTGTTCGAATTCGCGGTCCTGGCGGGGGGCGCCGGAGATCAGCAGGTGGCGGATGGCCGGCATGGTCTCCCGGGCCTGCGGGCCCAGCACGCTTTCATCCACCGGAACGCGGCGCCAGCCCAGAACGCGCAACCGCCGGCGCTCCACCACCTGTTCGGTGAGGCGCATCGCCTCAGCCCGGGCGTCGCTATCCTGAGGCAGGAAAAACACGCCCACGGCGATACGGGAATTCGAGACGTCGTAGAAGTTCAGCCGTCCGGCTTCGCGGCAGAAGAAATTAGCAGGAAGCTGCGCCATCAACCCGGCGCCGTCGCCGCTGGCGGCATCGGCATCCACTCCGCCGCGATGGGTGAGATTGCGAAGGCATTCGAGGGCCTGTTCCACCACGCGGTGGGACGGCGGCGCGCCGAGTTGAGCCACAAAGCCCACACCACAGGCGTCATGTTCCTCGCGCCGGTAGAGCCCGAGTTTAGAGATCACTGCCTTGGCAGCCATTTCCCTCTTCTATCTTCCTAAAAAACAGGTCGTTGAGAAACCTTGCGGAACATTTTCCCGCACCCTGCTAGGTCCAAAAGCGCAACATGATAGGGAGCTTCCGTTTTGCCCCAAACCCTGGTGTACGCACCCGCACAAGGGCAGGACAAACCCGGCCCAGTGCTTTCGCCCGGTGACCGCTTGCCATTGTTTAGTGTGACGGACGCTGATTCGCGCATGAAGTTAATGTTTTTTATTAATTCGATAAGTGATTTTTCGCTGAGGTCCGGAGAAAGAGTCTCCTCGCCCTCTGTGCTACTAACGCTCACTTTCTTCTCGGGCTGCGAAGAATTCGTCTTGTGCTTGAATGCCAGCTCGCAACCTCTCCGCGTCCTCTGTGGCCAAAAGCCTTCAACACTGAGGCTCCGTGAACTCCGTGTTGAGAGCCTTCTAGGCACAGAGGTCGCCGAGGCCTTCGGTTGGGTTGCGGCCGACGGCGCCGGGTTCCCTGTTGTGAAAGCCGTTTATGTTTTCTGCTTGCATCGACCTGCTTGTCCTCGGAGCGGCCTACTCCCGGCAACAAAAGGCCAGAGCGAGATTTCTCGCGGCGCCGGACAGCACGGCGGCGCTCGAAATGACAGGCGGGAAGGGCGGAATCCAACCATCATGTGGAACCGATTCTCACCTCAAACCCCGGCTATCACCAGTCACTCCAGCAGAGTTGTCCATTCTCCGAGGAAAGGCCAGAGCGGGATTTCTCGCTCTGGCCTTTTGCGCATCTCGAAGCCGTCGCGTGCCTGGGGTCTCATAACGCGTCCCGGCTTCGGTCCTTTGCCTCTTCACGCTTGCCGTACCATCCCTCACTCAAATCTTTCCAATCCCGATTGGCGGATTCGATCAACATAATTTTCTTCATTCGTCCCCAGGCCTTGATTTCCTTTTCCCGGGCGATCGCTGCGCGAACGTCGCCGAACCTTTCGAAGTGGACCAGACGGTTAATGTTGTAGCGCGCCGTGAATCCTTCAAACCGCTTGTCCCGATGCTGAAGCACGCGGCGCTCCAGGTTGCTGGTTATGCCGATGTACAAGGTGCGCGACTTGCTCGCCATGATGTAGACGAAGTACGTTTTCATTTTGCCTGCCTCAGCGCCTCGGTTGCCGCCGGCGACCTCCGCCTTGCAGAGTCGTTTATTCTCCAAAGAAAGGCCAGAGCGAGATTTCTCGCGGCGCCGGACAGCACGGCGGCGCTCGAAATGACAGGCCGCGCACTCTGCGGTCGCTCCGGTCATTTGGTCCCGGTGTGCGCCCTGCTGCACTGGACTTGATACACTCAGTTCACGAGCGGCTCACAGTTCACGAGCGGCTCACTGGCCACCAAGGCGTCTCTGGTGTCCAGTCGGGCGGTTCGACAGCCTCAAGCACCTCCTGAAGATCCCCGCTGTCGATTACCCACGGCTCAAACTCTCGCCAAGCCTCTGCTGATACTAAAGGACTTAGTGGCTTCGTTCCTCGATTTTGGCTACTATTTCGAGCGTCAGATTCCGGGGCCAACTGCGGGCGAGCTTTCCCAGCGTCCAACCGGTCATTTCGAGCGCCGCCGCGCTGTCCGGCGCCGCGAGAAATCTCGCTCTGGCCTTGAACCTCAGAAACCTCACCGCCTTGGGTGCTGTCATCGGCGGCGGCTGCAGCGAGGGGCCCGCCGCCCGCCGGCTTACCGTGGTTCCCGCCGCCGGCGTTGCCGCCCGAGTTCCGGCCCGACGCGGATCGCCCGTCGGCTACTTCTGTAGCCAACTTCTCCGCGCGGAGCGCGTCCCGCCGCAACTCGATGAGCACCTGCACCTTGCGGTCGATCGAGCGCCTCAGAAAGGTCTCCTGCTGCCGTAGCCAAGACCACTTGCGCGATCCCATCGCCTCGAGCAGCCGGGCCGCCTCGCCTGCTTTCGACAGCGGCCCCTGCTCGAGCTCGCAGATCTCGATCTCCTCGCGCACTTGTTCGATCTCCCGCTCGACTTCCAGCACGAAACCCCGTTGGGCTTGCTCGTGCACTTCATCGCTCTCCGACTCCTCAGCCCGGTTGAGCAACCGATTCAAGCGCGCACCGCGCCAGGAATCGCCATAGAGCCGATCCAGAAACCGGTGGACATCAACTGCCGCCCACTCCTGCCGAACCAGCGGCTCGAGAACCTCCAGCATCTCCCGGAACTTGCCGGGCGAGTCCGCCTGGCTCGCCAAGCCGCGGCTATAGATTTCTTTGATACGGCCCTTCTCCGCCCCTTTCGCTTTCAGGCGCTGGGCGCGTTTGCGTTGCTCGAGCGCCAGCAGTTCCCGCTCCCGCGCCAGCATCACCTCCTGGGCGCGTTCCAGGCGGCGCAGCTCAAACCGCAGATCTCCGAGCTCCTCAGCTTGCTCGCGGGCGAAGTCGTCGGACGGCTGATATCTGCGGACGCTCTCGGCGCGCAATTGCTCGCGCTCGGCTTCCTCTTCTTCGGTGTGGTCTTTCAGCAGCAGCTCGACGGGGTCTGGCCGCCGGGCGTACTTGCCGGTTTTGACGGCGTTCATTTTGGATTGCTCCTTGCCGGACTCGCTGGA
>JASHYZ010000097.1 GCA_030042795.1 Terriglobia bacterium
AACACCCGTTGAGCGGGTCACGAATGGAACAAGGCTGGCCGATAGCTGCACCTTGCGTCACCACTTAGTGAGGGTTGCAAAATATAATGACAACAGCCTTCGTAGCGGCGCTCGGAGCCCGCCCTGTAAGGGAGCGCCGACAAGACGGCGGTCGCAGACCGCCGCTACAGCAAAGGTCGTCACCCTATTTTGCAATCCTCATTAATGCGTTCTGTGTCGTTCCGATGCCGTGGACGCGTCTTGCAAAAGACCTGGCCGGTTCGAGTTCTTCGTCAGCTCACGCAGCCATTGGAATGATTCAGCCGACAGCATCTTTTCCGTGGCGCGCCACTCCCAATTACCTTCGGCATGTCCGGGAACGTTCATTCGAGCCTCGTTCCCCAGCTTCAGCAAGTCCTGCAGCGGAGCGACCGCGAGCGCAGCCACCGAGTTCCAGGCGAGGCCCATCAGCGCCGAGACAGCTTCGCCAGCATCACCCGTTGGTAACTTCACGTACTCCGACAGTTTCTGACGCTGGTCGGGCGGCAACCCTTCAAACCAGCCGCGGGTAGTGGGGTTGTCATGAGTGCCGGTATACACCGCCGTGTTGGTAACATAGTTCTCGGGCAGATACGGGTTCTCTGCACCGCCGTCGAAAGCAAATTGCAGCACCCGCATCCCCGGCAGGTGGAATTGGTCGCGGAGCGCGTAAACGTCGGGCGTGATCATCCCCAAATCCTCGGCGATGAACGGAAGCGTGCCCAACTCACTTTGCACCACCTGAAGGAAATCGGCGCCCGGACCGGGAACCCACTCACCAACCCTAGCCGTGGCGGCTCCGGCGGGCACGTGCCAGGCCGCTGCGAAGGCGCGGAAATGATCCAGGCGAATCATGTCCACGTGAGCCAGCAGCGCCCGCAACCGGGAGATCCACCAACGGTAGCCGGACTGCCGGAGAGCCTCCCAGTTGTAAACGGGATTGCCCCAAAGCTGTCCGTTCTCGGCGAAGTAATCGGGGGGCACGCCGGCGACGAAGCGCGGGTGGTGTCGCTCATCCAGGAGAAAGAACTCCGGATGGGCCCACACGTCGCTAGATTCGGACGAAATGAAGAAGGGCAGGTCGCCCACCAGCCTCACGCCTTTGTTGTGCGCGTGCGCCTTGAGCCTCTCGCCCTGCCGGAAGAGCAGGAACTGGCAGAAGCTTACCCGGCCGATATGGTCCGTCAGTTCATGCCGGGCGCGGTCGAGCGCCGCAGGGTCGCGCCGGATTAGCTCCGCCGGCCACTCCCGGTAGTGAGCGCCCTCAAACCTGAATCTGACTGCTCTGAACAGCGCGTAGTCATCCAGCCAATGGGCCTGCTGTTGACGAAAATTCTCGAAGGCGGGCCGGAGATCAGCGCGCGCGCCGGCGCTGAAGTTGGTCCACGCTTTGTTGAGCAAGGCGTATTTGAACTTGCTGACCGCCTTGTAGTCCACTCTGTGCTGCGAAAACGGAGGGGCCTCGGCGTCGCTCGCCTGCAGGAGTTCATCTTCAATCAGCCCGTCAGGGCTGATGAGAAGCGGATCCCCAGCGAAGGAAGACAAGGGCAGGTAGGGCGAGTTGCCGTAACCGGTGGGATTAAGTGGAAGCACTTGCCACCAGCTTTGGCCGGCTTCGTGAAGGCGGTCGATCCACGATAGCGCCGCCGGCCCGAGATCGCCAATTCCGTAAGGCGAAGGCAACGACGTAACGTGTAGCAGCAAGCCCGAGGCACGGTATTCCGGCGCGAAGGGGGGAAGAATTGACGTCTTGCTGTGAACGTTCATTGAATTCTTTCCCCCACCTGAGCGCGCTGTTCACGCTCGCGTCAGCGTGGGAAGCCGGCTCCGCCTAATCGCCCCAAGGGCCTACGTGCACACATGACGAGTGTCATTCCATAGCCGGATCACGGGCTGCGACGGCTTGTGTTCGTAGCTCAGCGCACTCAGGCTCGCTGTGCTCAGCAGGAAGAACCTGCCCCCAGCCGGCTCAAGCCCGAGCCAGCGCGCGGCGAAGACACGCAGGAAATGACCACTGGAGAAGAGCAGCACCGTTCCATTCGCGGCGCGTACCCGCGCCAGCACACGGTCAGCACGCGCACCCACCTGCTCGGGCGACTCGCCGCCCGGGCAGCCATCGCGGAACAGTTGCCAGTCGGGGCGCTCGGCGTGAATCTCTGCGGTCCTCTTGCCCTCATATTGGCCGTAGTTCCATTCCACCAGATCCCGGTCGACTTCGGCCACGCCCGCGAAACCGGCCAGCTCACACGTGCGTGATGCCCGTTGTGACGGGCTGGTAAACACTTTCGCGAAATTCAGGCCGCTCAGCCGCTGCCCGAGCGCGAGTGCATTCCGCTCGCCATGTGGAGTCAGCGGCAGGTCAGTGATCCCGGTATGTTGGCCGGTCAGGCTCCACACGGTCTCGCCGTGCCGGGCTAGATAAGCGACAGGAAGTCCATTGATCATAGCACCATTCTCGCCGAGACACGGCGCGGCGTCGACCGGATTCGACACCGGAGAGGCCACTGGATACACAGATACCGTTTATAATTTGGATTAGACCTTAGCTAGTGTCCTGTCGAGTTCGGGAGACAGATGGGACCTTTGCGAAGCCGTTCTTACGACCCGCTCAGTCGAGGCACAGAGCGCTTCAGTATTTCCGCGCCAACGGTATATTGCAGCTTTCCAATGGGCGCCATCTGGTACACGTTCACACGGAAATCCGGATTCACGCCAACCAACAGATACACCTCCCGCTGGGAGCACCCGTACTCTTGCACCAACCAATCCATCAGTTGAACACTCGCCCGCAGCACGGCCTCTTCCAGCGGACGCGCAGACGCCAACGAGACAAGGCTCGTCAGTGTTTCGATGCGCACGGAGGGCATTTGACGCCCCTTCACGACCTCGCAATGCAGGGTTACGGTGGCTCTGACTTCCATGGCGGTGCCGTAGAACTCGGTATCACCCTGGCACGCATGCACGTCGCCGACGTAGAGCAGGGCACCCTTGTGATAACAGGGAAGAAGCACGCGACTCCCAGGGCATATGTTCCGGACGTCCATGTTTCCTCCCCAGCTACCTTGGCCCATGACCGAGGTCTCCACCTCGCGTTCCGGGGCGACCCCGATAGTCCCGACAAAGGGAGATTGCCGGACGCGCAGGTTCAGGGGATGACGAACCACCCTGCCGTTCTCCCAGGTTGCGGCTTCGTCCATCCTGACCTCGCCGTTTTCGATGCGTCCGATGACGAGGGTCGGCTTGCTCAAATCGCTCCACTTCAGCGAATCCCCGAAGGGCCTGTGCCCCGGCCGCCAATAAGTGACCGCTTGCGAATCGATCTCCAGGCGTTCGACTTCGACAATCAGCGTGTCACCGAGATCAGCTCCTCGCACGTAAACCGGTCCCGTCAAGGGGTTGGCTTTTGGAGGCGAATAGTTCAGATACCACGCGTCAAGCAGCCGGGCGGCATCGTCTGCCGAGCGATAGGTTCCGGAAGGCGCGTCTTCAGTCTCCAGGACGAATGACTCGCCGGGCTCCACCTCCATCAGAGGCGGATGCTGAGAATCAAACGTGTACTTCAAATCTTCAACGCGCCGGTGGGCTCGTTTCATCAGGGGTTGAACCTCCAGTCCATACAGGGACCGCCACGGTGGGGCGGGGAATAACTCGACCCAGTGCGGCTTGGCCGCAACCGAAGTGAGGTTCTCCGTGACCTCTGTGCCAGGAAGCTTCTCAACCTGGCGCGACCTTTGGCCGCACCCAAAAGAAAAGCTCACCACAGAGATCACTGAGTGTCACAGAGGTTCTCCGTGTTCTCTGTGCCCTCTGTGGTGCGCTTTTCTTGCGTGCCGAGAAGTCAATTTCTGAGTCGAAGCCGTCTTGCAAAATCTTCGCGGCCCGAGAAGAACTTAAGCCCTTGTGCTACAGAACGAGATTCCTCGCTGCAGATTATAGGGCCGCCCTTGGGCTGTGGACTCTCGGAATTGACACGGTTCCAGAAGGTTTTTCGAAAGTCTACCAAGGGAGCCGGTGTTCATTATCGGATGACCTCCGCTTCTGCAGGAAGGTGCTGGCCGGTGTCTGCGCGCAAAACGGGTGGGGCTTGCCCGGCTGCCCGTGCTCCTGAAGGGGAGAGAATTCGAATGGTGATAATGACAGCCGGAATCAAGTAGACGAACGTTGCGCACATCCACATAAAGGCGCCAGCGCACTCCTGGTCTTGAAGAGGCGAAATAACGAAGCGCCGGGGCTCGACGAGGTAAGACGAGTAAACCACGCGGTCGCAGAAGGCCAGGAACGCCGAAAGCACGTCACAGGGCAGCGTCGCACAAAACAAGTAGAGGGGCATGCTCCAGCGAGGCCACTTTGCTACGCTAGGCCAGGGTTGCACCACGGGCCACCAGAACAAGAGTCCCGTGGCGAAGAAACACGCGTGCTCCGCGGCATGCCACGCGCGTGACCGCAGCCCCAACTCAAACAACGCGGGAACGTGCCAGGCGACCAGGGCACCCATGGCCGCCAGCCAGCAGAACGCCGGGTGAGTGAGGATGTGTCCAAGCCCCTGCGCCGGTGGCCACCGCGAGAGGCGGCCCGAAGCGCCACGAACAAAGTTCTGCGGCAACCCGTGCAGGAAAGCGAGTGCCGGCGCTCCGAGCAGAATCAAGGGAGCAGCAACGGTCATCAGCAGAATGTGCTGGACCATGTGAAACGTGAGCAAGTCGTGATCAAGCATCGACACGGGGGAGCCCACGGCGATCCAGAGGGAAAACAGTCCACCCACGAACGCGCCCACTCGCCAGGCAGGGAGCGCCGTGGGTGCGGTCCTTCGGAAGCGAAACCAGCCTGCGAAATAAATCAGTGCCACGGCAACGAGAGCTGACGTCAAGAGAACCGGAGGGGACCACGATTCGAGCATAGCTTGCATGGACGAGGGCATGGATAACCTATGGGCCGGTAGAGGCCGAATCATTTCCATGTGGCGCACCGGCTGGCCCACCTGCCGGGGGTGAGCCCGCAAGGGAAGCGTCGCGTGCCGGCGTCTGTCCAGCCGGGTGAAGGGTGGTTAGAAACGCCACCAAAGCTGTAACCTCCGCCGGACTCAGATTCTTCCCGTAGGCGGGCATGTTACCGCGGCCTTGCAATACCTGGCGAATGAGCTGGTCTTGCGTCAGGCGCACGGCCACCTCGTCCAGCGCGGGACCTCTCTCGCCGCCTGTTCCTCCCAGCATGTGGCAGTTGCGGCACTGCTTGTCTTGAAAGACGAGCGCGCCCTGCCTCTCCAGGGGAGACCGGTCCTTGAGGTAACGCTCCGGCACCGGCGCCCCGCTCCAGGCGTTCATCTTAGGCGACCACGGAGTGTAGCTCGCCAGCCTTGTAAAGGTTCCCAGAGTAACCGCGAGGAGCAGAACCGTCAGAACCGCAATCGGCCGCCGGCGCCAGCTCTTTTCGCCCTCGCCAGAGAGAAACGGCAGCAGGAGGAGCAGGCCGATGCCGATGACCGGTGCGATCATCAGGAACGGAGTTTCAAGCTCCGGCGGAAGCAACGACAGCAGAGCGAACAACCAGAGAAAGAAGAAGTCGGGACGGGGAACAGTTTGGATAATGGTGGGGTCTGGTTGCCCGGTCGGTCCGAAGGGTCCAAAAACGGCCGCGCAGAGAGCCACCGCCAGGAGGACGCAACCAGCAAAGACCAGGTCCTTCCAGATTGCATCGGGCACGAAAGGCACGCCGTCTTTTTGCGTCAGTTCCTCGTATTCCTTCAGGTAAGTTTCGCGCCGCACCAGGCGTCCGGGCATGGGCCACTCGTTGATGCCGAGCTTGAACACCATCAGCAGATGCAGGCCCACCAGCCCGATGAGGATTCCCGGGATCACAAACACGTGCAAGGTGAAGAACCGGGAGAGCGTATTGCCGGCGATGATGGGACCGCCCAGGAGCAAGTTCACCAGCCAGCCGCCGAGGAACGGCGTCCGGCTCATGATTGAAGCCCCAATTCCCAAACCCCAATACGCGTCCTGGTCAAAACGCAGCACCTGGCCGGTGAAGGCCATGCCCAGCGTCATCAGCAGCAGGAAGACGCCGATCACCCAGGTGAATTCCCTCGGATATTTGT
>JASHYZ010000098.1 GCA_030042795.1 Terriglobia bacterium
ATGTTGCAGGTGCCGGCGTCGGAGCGCCCCGTAATCGTAAAGAGCTGGTGAACGTGTCCGTCAGGCGTCACCAGGTCAGGCTTGTAAGGCATGCGCGCCACTACAGTTGGGGCTCCGTTGGAGCTTCCGTTAACGGTCTCAAAGAAAGGCATGGTGTTCACTGCGCCACAACCCTGATATTGATTGACCAATTGACTGCCGGCGCTCGTTTGGATCGGGGTGTCCGCGCAGAGCATACCCGAAGCCGTTGGAGTCACGTTCAGGCCCAGACTCGAGCCCCCGTTACCCGGACCCGCATGGCAACTGTTACAGGAATTGGCGTCAAATAGCGGCCCCAACCCTACTCTCTTAACGGCACTACCGCCCGCTACGAGGTTGACTTCTGCGAAGAAGTTACCGCCGAAAGTAAACATGTTCGCTTGGTTAGAGCTGAGTCCGCTGATAGCCCCCCCGGCGCAGTCTGTCTGGGTGCAGGGACGCATTCCCGGGTCCGTCGGCGTCTGCGCTTGACCAACTATGACCAGCGTAAACGGAAGCGACACTAGCGCTGCCAGTATAACCAAAACACCTTTGGACGATAGTTTAGTCAATAGACCAGTTGCTGGGTGCGATGGCATGATTTCCCCCGTTGGCTTACTCGACGCTCCAACTTCCCGTGCGCCTTTTTTGCTGAAATTTATCCCCTGTAGCGTAACCCGCGTCATGGCCCTTGTCAATACGTGCGAATATCGTCAATCGCGATAATATCGGATCCCAGAACCGCGATTGGCCGGAAGAGGCTGTAAGGCGGAAACAACTGGACGCCGTACACCGGCCTGCAACCTGGTTCCGCTTCGCGCGGCCGTGTAACCGTTACTTTTCCTGATGTAACGGTTACTTTGCGGCTGCGATGGTGTAGCGCGCGCCCCTTCCCTCTCCGAAAGGGGCCGACGGTGAATAGCCGTAGGTGGCAACCTACGCTATTCAAAGTGTTGCCCTTCGGGCAACGACCTCCAATTTAGGTTAACTTCTGTGCGGCTCGGACCCAAGGCTCGCGCCCTGGGCTACGATATTTCGCCCCTTCCGGGCTTTCAAAGGAATTGGCTTCCAACCCCCTATCCAAAGGCGCCGCTCCTGCATTACACGGAGCGGCTTCTGACAACCCATCGTAGCTAGTCGCCTGTCCCCTGTAAGCTAAGCGTCTGCGGGCTGCCCCCACCGGTGTCGCTGACAGAAAGCAGCGCCGTCCGCTTGCCCGTTGCCGTGGGCGTGAACGTGACGTTGATGGTACAGCTCTTTTGCGGACCTAGAGACGAGCCACACGTGGTACTTTGTTCTTTGAAATCGCCCGGATCTGTCCCAGTGAAACCGATCCCTGTAATGCTGATCGAGCCTGACTTCGCCCCGTTCATGACCGTAGCCGTCATCGGCGAACTGGTTGTTCCCACCGTTACGGTGCCGAAGTTCAGACCAGAAGTCGGGGACAATTTCACCACCGTCCCTGTCCCGGTGAGGGAAACCGTCTGAGGGCTGCCCGTGGCATTATCTGTAACGGAGATTGCCCCGGTCAGCGTACCCGTAGTCGTGGGCGTAAAGGTTACTGAAATGGTACAGTTTGCTCCTGCTGCCACGCTCGTTCCGCAAGTGTTCGTTTCGCCGAAATTTGTGCTTGGAACGATACTCGTGATGCTCAGTGAGGCAGTGCCCGTGTTGGTGAGGGTGACCGTCTGGGCTTTGCTGGTGGTGCCCTCAAGCTGTGTTGAGAAAGTGAGTGACGTGGGGGAGAGTGACACCACGGGATTGGTAGGCTGCGTACCCGTACCCGTCAGGCTGACCGTCTGAGGGCTGCCGCCACCATTGTCGCTAATCGAGACAGTAGCTGACAGGCTCCCCGTCGTTGTCGGTGTGAACGTCACGGTAATGGTGCAGGTCTTTTGCGGACCTACCGACGTGCCGCAGTTGTTCGTTTCGGGGAAATCGCCCTGATCTGAATCGGTGATCGATGTGATGCTCAGTGAAGTCGATTTTGACCCGTTGGTGAGTGTTACCGTCATTGGCGAACTGCTTGAGCCCACCTGTACGCTCCCGAAGCTTAGAGAAGTGGTAGACAGTTCCACCACTGTCCCGGTCCCGGTGAGCGACACCGTCTGAGGACTGCCTGGAGCATTATCCGTGACTGATAGTGTGCCGGTTAGGGTACCAGTGGCCTTCGGGAAGAATTTCACTGAAATGGTGCAGCTTGCTCCTACGGCGAGAGTTGACGGGCTAAGTGGGCAGTTGTTGTTAATGTCGACGAAGTTCGCAGCGGGAGGAGTGATACTAGTGATGGTGAGAGCGCTGCTGCCCGTGTTGGTAAGAGTGACGGTTTGAGCCGGGCTGGTGGTTCCCTCAAGCTGTACGGGGAAGGTGAGCGACGTGGGCGAGAGCGACACCGCCGTTACCTTGCCTACCGTCTGGGTGATAGGGGCCGACGTATGCGGGTTAAAGTTGCCATCGCCCGAGTAAACCGCCGCAATGCTGTCCGCACCCGTGGGCAGGCTCGAATTGCTTATGCTTACCGATCCGGAGGCAATCGTCCCCGAACCGAGCAAGGTTGCGCCGTTGTAAAACGAGATGCTACCCGTAGGCGCAGCCTGGCCGAACATCGTGACGCCCGGTGCAATCGTAGCGGTGAACTGGACGGCCTGACCCGGATTCGACGGATTAGGAGTGCTGGTCAACGTCAGGGAGGTGCCGCGAGCATTCAGGATCACGGTCGCGTCGTTGCCGGCGTTGTCAGCCGCGGCCAAATCTGGCGCGCCGTCAAGGTTGAAGTCGGCCGCGACGACGACATAAGGCGAAGGTCCGGCAGGATAGTTCGCGCCTGCCTGAAAACTTCCGGCTCCGGTGCCGAGGAGCACGCTCACCGTGTTGTCGACGAGGTTGGCGGTGGCCACATCCGGGTACCCGTCGCCGTTGAAGTCTGCCACGACGACCGAGTGCGGTGCGGCTCCGGCTGTGAAGGGAGCGGCGGTGGCCAGCGTCCCGGTTCCGTTGCCGAGCAGCAGGCTCACCGTGTTGTCTTCGGCATTCGCCGTGACAACGTCCAAGTTGCCATCATTATTAAAGTTTCCTACAGCTATTGAAACAGGTTCGTTCCCGGTCGGAAAGTCCTTGTGAGGTTGTAGCGTTCCAGTTCCTGTGCCCAGCAGGATGCTGACCGTGTTGCTGAAACTATTCGCCACCGCCACGTCCAGGTTGCCGTCGTTCGTGAAGCTACCCACGGCCACCGAGCGGGGGCCGCCGCCAGTGCTGTAGTCCACGTGCGTCCGGAACGTACCGTCTCCGTTTCCAATCAGCACGCTTACCGTGTCGCCGTCAAGATTGGCGACAACCAAGTCAAGAACATTGCTTCCAGTTACGAGCTTGCCGACGGCTACGGCCACCGGTCCCGAGCCTGTCGCGTAAGAAACTGGGCTTTGGAAGGTTCCGTTCCCGTTACCGAGTAGGATGCTGACCGTATCGGAGGAACCTGCGTTGACGACAGCTAGATCCAGGTTGCCGTCTCCATTGAAGTCTCCCACGGCGACAGCGTAAGGAAGAGAGCCAGCCTGGGAGTCGATGTGGGCTTGGAACGTGCCGTCACCATTTCCCAGCAGCACACTAACGGTGTCTGCAGACACATTGGCAACCACCAAGTCAGGCTTACCGTCATTGTTAAAGTCTCCGGTGGCCGCGCTGATGGGTTCGGTTCCCGTCAAAAACACGTCACTATCCTGAAAGCTCCCGTTGCCGTAGCCCAGCAGGATGCTTACGGAGTCGCTTATCGAATTTGTATTCGCGACCGCAATATCGAGATTGTTGTCTCCATTGAAATTACCGAGCGCGACTGACCGTGGGCTGATTCCAGCGCCAAAGTCGGCATGGGCTTGGAAGGTTCCGTTTCCGATTCCCAGAAGGACGCTCACGCTGCCGCCACCCTCATCGGCCACCGCCAGGTCCGGATTGCCGTCTCCATTGACGTCACCCACAGCGACGAAGGTAGGTTCGCTGCCCGTCGCGTAGTCGACATGCGTCTGGAGCGTACCGGGGTTAGTGGTGCTTCCCAAGAGTACGCTCACCGTGTTGGCGAAATTGTTCGCTGTCACCACGTCTGCCGGGTTCCCAGCGCCGTTGAAGTGGCCGATTGCTACCGAGATGGGCTCGCTGCCCGTCTGGTAATCCACATGGGTTTGAAAGGTACCACCACTCTTCCCAAGAAGCACGCTCACCGTGTTTGAGCCGAAGTTTGCAACCGCCAAGTCCGGAATACCGTCTCCGTTGAGGTCTCCTACGGCCACTGACGTTGGTTCGGTTCCCGTGGCGTACACGTCGGACGACTTAGGGCTCTGGAAAGTGCCATCACCGTTGCCGAATAGAATGCTTACCTGATTGCTGGCGCTATCGGCGACAGCCAAGTCCAAAGTGCTGCCGCCGCCGAAGGTTCCGACCGCTACCGAGTAAGGGCCAGTACCTTTTCCAGTGGAATACTCGGTATAGGCCCCAAAGGTGCCAGTGCCGCCGCCGTTGTTGAGCAGGATAGCCACGGCATTGTCATAGAGGCAAGCCACCGCCAAGTCAATGCTGCCGTCGCCGTTGAAATCACCCACTGCGATCGAGATAGGCTCAATGCCGGTTGCATAAGTCGCTTGTGTTTGGAAGGTGCCGTCGCCGTTGCCCAGCATGATGCTGACGGTCTCATCGGAGTAATTGGCAACTGCAAGATCCGGGATGCCATCCCCATTGAAGTCGGCCGACACAACGGACCAAGGGTTAGTGCCGGCGGCGAGCTGCGGAGCCGTCCGAAACTCCTGCCCCCGCGCCCCCAGCGCTGCCGCCAGAAAACACAATAGAACCAGAATGAATTGTCGCTTTAGCATGAACCCCCC
>JASHYZ010000099.1 GCA_030042795.1 Terriglobia bacterium
GGCACGGGCCGCGCGCAGAGTCGCTTGCGAGACGGCATTGTGCTGGCGGAGGTCGCCTTGGCGCTGGTTCTCCTCGTGGGCGCTGGATTACTGATCCGGAGCTTTTTAAGCTTGATGAATGTGGATCCCGGATTCAATCCGCAAAACGTGCTCACCATGAACATCAACCTTCCTGAGTTCCGCTACAGCGACAAGGCCTCGATGATCGCGTTCGAACAACAAGCGGTCAGCCGGCTCAGTACCTTGCCCGGCGTGAAATCCGCAGGAGGTGTTTTCGGACTGCCCCTTGGTAGCACCGTTGCAGGGGATTTTACCGTAGAGGGGCAGTCGGCTCCGTCTCCAGGAAGCCAGCCCTTCCTCGCGGCAAAGAAGGTCGTTGGCGGTGATTACTTCAAGTCGATCGGCATTCCGCTGTTGAAGGGCCGCTATTTTGACGAGCACGATTCGCAAAACTCGCAACACGTCGTGATCGTTAGTCAGAGCCTCGCGCGTCATTACTGGCCCGCCGGGGACGCTATCGGCAGGCGTCTCAAACCTGGATTCTCGGACGATGCGTGGTGTACCGTTGTGGGAGTCGTCGGCGACACGAAGCAGTACAGTCTCGATGAAAAACCCTCGCCTTCCATGTACCTGCCCTATGCGCAGTCGCCAGCTCAATTCCTGATGGAGGGCATCACCTTGGTGGTGCGCACGGCGCTACCACCACTGAGCCTGGTGAGCGCGGCTCGGCACGCGGTGGAGAGCGTCGATCCTGACCTGCCGGTTTTTGACGTCGCCACCATGGAGCAACTCGTCTACCGCTCGGCTTCTGCGCCGCGCTTCAACACCGTGCTGCTCGGCATCTTTGCCTCGCTGGCTCTCATTCTCGCCGCGATTGGCATCTACGGTGTGATGTCTTACTCGGTCAGTCAGCGTACCCATGAAATTGGTGTGCGAATGGCGCTGGGTGCAAGAGCATGTGACGTGCTTCGTCAGGTGATCGCGCAAGGAATGCGGCGAGCTCTGGCGGGAATCGTCGTTGGCGTGGCCGGCGCCTTGGTCCTCACGCGCTTTCTCGCAAGCTTGCTTTACGCCGTTCGCCCGGCAGACCCGGCGACCTTTCTTGCGGTGTCTCTGCTGCTGGCGATAGTGGCGCTCGTGGCGTGCTACATTCCCGCACGTCGCGCCGCCACCGTGGACCCGATGATCGCCCTACGCCACGAGTGATAAGGCTGTTGAAAGCTGGTGGTTAGTTGCAGAAGTTGGCAATCGAATTTGTCGGCGTCTGGAGGGGCGGGGCTTTAGAGTCTGTGTGAAACTCGTGGATTCCCGTTCCCCGCTTTCGCGAGGACAAGCTTCGCGGGAATGACCTGTTGGAGCAGAACTGCTAAGTCCAACGATTGTCACCCCCGCGGAGGCGGGGGTCCACGCCCGACAGGCGCCGCACACCAGTTTTCACACAGACTCTTTAGCCCCTGAAGTGATGCGGCATCAGGGCCTAAAGACCCTTTCAACCCTCGTTCTCCGATGCGGCCAATAGAAGATCACCGGTGTCTCAGGTTAAATGATTACTACCTTGGAAACTTTTTGCTTGACTTTCTGTACTGAATGTAGTATTAACTGAATGTCGCATTTTAATCTTTATGAGTCCCACCATTTACGTTCATTCTGATGTTGCCTCCCGGGCACCCGAATACGGACTAGGGCGGGTTGGGTCGCCTAGAAGTCGAAGGCCATCCGGCGGAAAAAACGCGAGGCCTACGAGCGAAGCCTGAATGTCCTTTATTTTCATCAAAGCTTAAGAATAGAACCCACGATCTCTATGATAATGAAGGGCTTACGCTAAAAGGCCACGATGTTGTTGATAAATATAGTATTTATGTCAAAATTTTCGCTCCTCGTCGGCTGACCGGTCTACACAGCACTGGCCACGCGGCCTGCTATCCACTCACCGAAACGCCCCCTCAAGATACCCGTCTGGCAGACCGATAAACACTTAGGTAAGAGTGTCACCCTGTGAGCGACTGGCCTTTTGAGTCTCTCCGCTTCTGGCGGGAGGCCGGTTAATGACCAGGATGGCGCCAAGAGGATTACACCGTGACGTCCGCGGTCGATCGCACAATCAGCGAGGCACGGCTCCACTCGGCAGCACCGCCGCCGAGCGGGCGCGCCAAAACCGAGGCGCGCCCGCGGTTCATCGCTATCCCGTGGCTGTTGTGCGTCCTCGGCGGTTTCGCATTACAGGCTCGCGCGTTCGACGTGCGGTTACCCACCCTGACCAGTGTCAAGCAGGTTCTGGAACTAAGCCGCTCGGAAGCGGTCAAAGGTTACCCTGTTCGCCTCAGGACTGTGGTGACTTACTACTATGGCGGCTCGCAGCCGGACCTCTTCTTGCACGATTCCACCGGCGGAGTTTGGGTTGACCTACCCCAGGGTGCAGCCGCCTTGCGGCCCGGCGACTTGATCGAGCTCGAAGGCGTTACGGAGCAGCCGGACTTCGCACCTCAAATCGGCAACCCGAGTTGGCGCGTGCTGGGCACCGTTCCTCTTCCTCTTGCGCCTCGAGTTACCTTTGGGCAGATGGCGTCGACCCATGAAGATGGTCAATGGGTTGAAGTCCGAGGAATTGTGCGGACCGCCGCGGTGGACCCTGACTCCCACAACCTGCTCCTTGATATTGGCACCGAAGGCGGCCTGCTGATGGCGCAGACTCCCGATGTTCGTTCCGGCGTGGCTCAGCGGCTGATTGATTCCGAGGTTCTCATTCGCGGCAATTGCGGCGCCATCTTCAACGCTCTGAACCAGCAAATTGGGCTCATGCTCTACGTGCCCAGCGTGGACGAGATTCGCGTGATCACTCCTGCGCCCTCTGACCCTTCGTCCTTGCCGGTGCGCTCCATCGCCGAACTGCAGCAGTTCAGCCTGGATCAGCCGGCCGGTCACCGCGTGCATGTGCGCGGCGTTGTTACGCTCGATGTTACCGATGGCTCGGTATACGTGACCGACTCCACGGGCGGCCTTCACGTCCGGAGTAAACACCACGCGCCGCTCCGGGCAGGAGACCGCGCCGACATTTTCGGCTTTCCCAGCGTTGTGGACCGCCACGCGGTGCTGGAGGATTCGGTCTTCCAGGTTTCCGGCCGGGGTCCAGCGCCGACTGCGGTCCCCATTACGGCAGCTCAGGCGCTGCGCGGTGAATTTGATTCAGCCCTGGTGAAGATCCGAGGGCGACTGCTGCAAAACGCTCCCACACCGGATGAGCAGGTCCTGATTGTGCGTCAGGGCTCAACCGTGTTTAAGGCCGTTTCGAAAGCTTCCTCGCCTGCTGCGGCTTTGCTCGCTCTGCGGGAAGGCACCCTCGTTGAAGTTACGGGCGTTTGCGTAGTGGATGCCGACGTCAACGGAGCGCCGACCGCTTTCAAGATTCTCTTCGGCGCCGCCAAGGATGTTGTGGTCCTCCAGAAGCCGGGCTGGTGGACCGTCGAGCGCGCGCTGGCCATGGGCGGAGTTTTCGCCGTCGCGATTTTGGCAGCCCTGGCTTGGGCGGCAATCTTACGCCGCCGGGTACAGGCGCAAACCGGAATCATTCGCGGCACCCTGGACGCCACCGGCGACGGTATTGTGGTTGTGGACGCGCGTGGAAGAATTGTAACGGCGAACGAAAGATTTGCGGCCATGTTGGGCGTTCGCCGCTTCGCGACGGATGCCGACGGTTCCGATGACCTGCTTCAGCACGTTCTCGCGCAGGTTAAGGATCCCGAGGCCTTTAAGGCCGCGATGAGCGCAGTCCTCACCAGCGGTGAAGTCACTACAAATGACGTCGTCGAG
>JASHYZ010000100.1 GCA_030042795.1 Terriglobia bacterium
TGATGTGAAGGGCCCACACCCGCTCCGGCTTATCAACGCCGGTTAGATTGGGAGTCCAATACTCGGCCGCGCCCATGCGCTCGAAGACGTGATTCTGATTTCGCCAATCGAGGAAGTTTGCGGGGGATACCGGAGCACTGCCGAAGTGGAGAATCACCACAAGCCGGTCAGCGTCCTGGTAAGGCAACGGCCGCAGCAGCACCGCGTTGACCACGCTGAAGATGGCCGTGTTCGCGCCGATGCCCAAGGCCAGCGTCAAGACAGCGATAATCGTGAAGCTAGGATTCTTCCACAGCATCCGCAGCCCGTAGCGGGCGTCCTGGGCAAGCGTGTCAAGCCAGGGCAAGCACAAGGTCGAACTCATTCAGTAATCGGACCATCGCGCACCGGGTCATAAAGAAATTCGAAGAACCTGAGGAAATATCATGGCGAGCATACTGAGCATTGCGAAATGGCTAAGAGTCGTCGCTTTTCGGATTCGTGGAGTATTCACGCGCCGGCGTGTCGATGAAGACTTCCAGCAGGAACTCGATTCTCATTTGGAACTGATGACAGAAGAGAACATCCGCCGTGGCATGACGCCCGAGGAAGCCCGCCGCGCGGCACGCGTGTGCCTGGGCGGCGTCACGCAGCTTCGCGAAACCCACCGCGAACTGCACGGTCTGCCCTGGATTGAACCACTCGTCCAAGACGTTCGCTATGCACTGCGGATGCTAAGAAAGAATCCAGGATTCGCCGCGGTTGCGATTCTGACCCTGGCGCTCGGCATCGGAGCTACCACGGCCATCTTCAGCGTGGTGAATGCGGTCTTGCTGCGGCCCCTGCCTTATCAGGACGCGGACCGGCTGGTGGTGATTCTGCATTATGGCAGCGGCCCTGTGTCGCCGGCCAACTTCATCGATTGGCGAAGCCAGAATCACGTCTTCGAGCGCATGGGCGCGGCCGAATACTGGACGCCCAATCTCACCGGGGTTGATAAGCCGGAGCGGGTTTGGGCCCTACACATCACCTCTGACATTCTTCCCCTGTTGGGTATTCAGCCTCTTCTCGGCCGGATGTTTCTTCATGAAGAGGATGTGCGCGGCCGCGAGCACGAGGTGATCCTGAGCTTCCACGCCTGGCAACGCCGCTTTGGTGGGGACTCCGGCATCATTGGGAGGTCCATTGCGCTCGATGGCGAGAAGTACACCATCGTCGGGGTGATGCCGCCTGAGTTCAAGTTCGCTCTGTTCTGGGCGACCAAGGCCGAGCTTTGGGCTCCGCTCTCTTTAACCGGCCGCGAAACGGAACGCGGCGGAAACAGCCTGCGTTTGTTCGCGCGGCTCAAGCCTGGCGTCACCCTGGAGCAAGCACGCGCGGAAATGGCCACAATCACAAGCCGGCTTGAACAGGAGTACCCGGGAACCAATCGCGACTACATAGTGCTGCCACTGAAAGAGAAGGTTGTCGGTGACATCCAGCCGGCGCTCTTAGTGTTGCTGGGAGCGGTGAGCTTCGTTCTATTCATCGCCTGCGCCAATGTGGCTCACATGCTCTTGGCTCGTTCGGCCGCGCGTCAGAAGGAGGTGGCAGTCCGAAAGGCCCTGGGAGCAGGACGTTCGCGGATGATCCGCCAATTTCTGACGGAAAGTCTGCTGCTCACGCTTTTGGGCGCTGCCGCTGGACTCCTGCTGGCGTTATGGGGCATACGAGTTCTGGTAACCCTCAGTCCTGCCGACATCCCGCGGGTGGATACCGTTACCCTCGACGGCCACGTCCTTCTGTTCGTGCTGGCGGTCTCAGTCCTCACCGGCGTGTGCTTTGGCATCGCGCCGGCATTACAAGCCTCAACCGTAAACCTCAATGACTCGCTGAAGGAGGGCGGGCGCGGCTCGTCAGAGGGATTCCACCGCAACCGGCTGCGCAGTCTGTTGGTAGCCTCTGAGTTCGCATTGGCCTTGATCCTGCTTGTGGGCGCCGGGCTGATGATCCGCAGTTTCATCGCGCTCCAGTCCATCGATCCCGGATTCAATCCTGACCACGTGTTGTCGATGGTGGTCTCCCTCACCGGTTCGCAGTCGGCCGAGCCTTCGCATCGTGTTGCTTTCGATCGGGCACTGCTGGAGCAGGTTCGCGCGCTTCCCGGCGTCAAATCGGCGAGCGCCATCAATCACCTGCCACTGGCAGGCGACCTATGGACGCGCAGCTTCATTATTCAAGGCAGGCCCATACCGCGGCCGGGTGAGGCTCCGGAGGCGGTGTACCGGATGGTGATGCCTGGGTATTTTCACACCATGAATATTCCGATGCTTCGCGGGCGAGACGTCACCGAGGGCGACGGCTTGAACGCCCCGCCAGTCGTTATCGTCAACGAGGCACTGGCGCGACAGTGTTGGCCGGGTGAAGATCCTATCGGCAAGCGTTTCGCCCTCGAGGACTCCTTGCCGAACCCCGAATGGATCACCGTTGTCGGCGTGGTGAAGAACGCGAGAGAGAAAGACTGGGCCGCGACGCCCGATATGGAGATGTACCTGCCTTTTCTTCAAAGCCGTGAGTACCGCGAAAGCCCGCAATCCCATTTCACATACGTGACTCTGGTGGTTCGTACGAGCGGCGACTCGGCGTCACTCGCCTCCGCCATTGCAAGCCGCGTCTGGGCATTGGACAGGAACGTTACCGTTTCGCAAGTTCAGTCCATGCAGGAGGTGGTTGCGAACGCTACCGCGCAGCCGAGGTTTAACCTGTTGTTGCTCGGTGCCTTTGCGACTGTCGCTTTAATCCTAGCAGGCGTGGGCATTTATGGAGTGATGAGCTATTCCGCTTCGCGCCGCACCCATGAAATCGGCGTCCGTATGGCACTGGGCGCGAAGCGCGCCGACGTGCTCAAGCTGGTCACGAGGCAGGGCATGATGCTGGCTTTGGTTGGAGCAGCCACAGGTCTAGAGGGCTCTTTCGGCCTGACACGCATGATGTCGAGCTTGCTATATGGGGTGCACCCGGACGACCCCGTCACAATCATTGGGGTGTCACTGCTGTTGGGTTTAGTGGCGCTCGTCGCCAGCTACATCCCCGCACGTCGGGCAATGAAGGTCGATCCCATGGTGGCGCTGCGTTACGAATGAAGTGATCGGGCCAGCGGGTGATCGAGAGATCGGGCGATTGAGTGATTACGGGATGCAATGAATTGTAACGGACGGTCAACTCCAAGGCGGGTTTTGTGCTCCATGAAGGACGGCGAGCACGTCAATCTGATCTGGCTTCAAGTGGTAAACGATCCGGTAGTGTCCCTCGATCACTTCACGGATTTGCGGCATTTCAAACTCTGCCACCACCCGGCCGGACAGAGGAAAATTGGCAATTTGTTGTGAGCGTCGCGTCAAACGATCAATGATTCTTAGAGCGTAGTCAGGCGACTGTTGCGCGATGTAAGCGTGGATTGCCTGAAGGTGCCCGAGCGCAGTGTCGGTCCAGTGAACTTTCACTGGGATAACTTGAACTCCCTGCGCACTTCTTCAACGCTACGCGTTCGGCCGGCCTTGCTGTCCGCCAGACCGGACTCGATGGCTTGACGAACGTAAATCTCATGCATGAGGTCGTCCCAGGTGGAGGTCTCGGGCAGTTGGTCTACCAAACGTCGCGCTTCTTCCTTAACGGTAGTGGGTTGCATGCGGTGAAACTCCTCGAACCACTATATACGAATTTGGGCCGAGTTTCGAGGGCTGGGCGATCAGGGGATCGGGTCATTGGTGATCGGGCGATTGAAGGATTGAGCGATTGTGCGATTGGGTGATTGAAGGAACTGAGGGAACATCATGGCGAGGAGATTAAGCGTCACAGAATGGCTAAAAGTAGTCGCTTCTCGGATTCGTGGAGTATTCACGCGCCGCCATCTCGATGAAGACTTCCAGCAGGAGCTTGATTCCCATCTGGCGTTGCTGACGGAGGAGAACATCCGGCGTGGCATGACGCCCGAGGAAGCCCGCCGCGCGGCACGCGTGCGATTGGGCGGCGTCACTCAGCTTCGCGAGACTCACCGAGAGATGCGCGGTCTGCCCTTCACTGAGACACTCGTTCAGGATCTCCGCTACGCGCTTCGAATGCTGCGCAAGAATCCCGGTTTTACAACTGTGGCTGTGCTGACCCTGGCGCTCGGCATCGGAGCCAACACCGCGATTTTCAGTCTCGTTGACGCGGTCATGCTGCAAGACCTTCCAATACGCGAGCCGGGTGAGTTCATCCTGTTTTCCGATAACCCCGGCGAGGGAATGAGCACCGGCGAGGGCCTGAGCACCGATGGACGTTGGCGGGAGTTTTCGTATCCACTTTACCAGGACTTGGCCCGCCAAAACCAATTGCTGCAAGGCATCTGTGCCTTCCAGAGCGGCGAGGATACGCTTACCGTCAGATTTGAAGGCCAGAGGCAAGGTGCCGCTACGCAGGTGGCCATCGGAAAGCTGGTTTCAGGAAATTACTTTTCCGTGTTGGGCGTAGAGGCGGCGAGTGGACGTGTGTTGGGTCCGGCTGATGACACGCCCAACGCGCCTCCAGCTACCGTGGTTAGCTTCAATTATTGGAAGAACAAGTTTGGGGGCGACCCGGCCGTCGTGGGCCGCATTCTGGATATTGACGGTGTACCGACGACTTTGGTGGGAATCACGCCGCCCGGATTCTTCGGTGAGCGGGTCGAACAGGATTCGGCGGACTTCTGGCTGCCGCTCAACCTCCGCCCGAGGTTTTCAGCGACAGTGATGCCGTTGGCGGCCCGGGATCTGGCCGATCCTCACACGGCTTGGCTGGATCTGGCTGGCCGCTTGAAGCCTGGTGTCAGCATGGCCCAAGCCAACGCCGAAATTGATGGAGAGCTTAAGCAGTACTTGGCAGGGCTTCTCGGACCGAAGATCAGCGAAAGCGAGACGCAGCAACTGCGCCATCAGTACGTAATGTTGGCGCCCGGAGGACGGGGACTCTCTCGGCTGCGCCACGAATACTCGAAACCGCTGAACATCCTGCTGGCTATCGTAGGCTTGGTCTTGCTGATCGCTTGCGCCAACGTCGCCAATCTTCTGCTTTCGCGCGCTACGGCACGACAAAAGGAAATGGCCATGCGGTTGGCGCTCGGCGCAACGCGAGCGCGCCTGGTACGGCAGATGCTCGTCGAATGCGTGTTGCTCGCAGCCTTGGGTGGCGCGACGGGCGCGCTGCTGGCCAGTTGGGGCGTCCGCGTGCTCATATCGCTCGTGGCGGCCAGAGTTCCTCTGAACGTCGTGCCGAACCTTGCGGTTCTAGGATTCACGTTGGCTGTCTCGCTGCTCACGGCTTTTCTTTC
>JASHYZ010000007.1 GCA_030042795.1 Terriglobia bacterium
GCCTGATTCGCGCGTGAGTGATGGCGCTTGCGCACATCGCGCACGGCTCGATTGTAACATAGAGGTCGCAGCCGGTCAGGCGGTAGTTGGCGAGCTTGCGGCCGGCACGGCGCAGAGCCAGAATCTCAGCGTGAGCTGTCGGGTCGCTCAGGTGGATGGGCCGATTGTGAGCCCGCGCCACCGGCTGCCCTTCGCGCACGACGACGGCGCCCACCGGAACCTCACCTTCCGCCGCAGCGCGTTGCGCTTCGCGGAGTGCGACCTGCATCCACTTGATATCTACAGTTTCATCCGCCCGGTATGCCATTCCGGAATGCTTCGACAATCGCGCTGCAGGCGCTGGCGACCGGGTCTTTAGCATCCCTCGCCGGCGAGAGACCGTCCCGCGCATGGGCTCATCGTAGCACGTGAAACTCGCGGCTCGGCGGCGAAGTTCGCTACAAGACAAATTCCGGGATGCTTCGCCCGGCATGACCACGCTTTCCGGGCCGCGGCCGGACTGAGGACGATCCGCGAATCCGTTACACCTTTCTGTCGCTGCTCAATAGTGATAATATCAGCGCCTTAAGTTACGCCACATGACACGAAGGAGGCTTCATACCATGAGTCATTTTGATCGAAGAGGGTTCTTGCGAGGAGGCGCAGCGGCGGTGGCACTAGGGGCCGCTGGACGCAGGATTTCACGGTTGTGGGCCAACCCGCTGGGCTTGCCCATCGGGCTTCAGCTTTACACCGTGCGTGAGCAAGCTGCAAAAGACATCAAGGGCACGCTCACGCAGGTTGCGGCGATTGGCTATCAAGAGGTCGAGATCGACGGCTTTTACCACGAGAAGCCGGCGGAATTGAGGAAGACGATTGAAGCCGCAGGCCTGAAGGCGCCGAGCGGCCACTGCGGCGCCGAGCAGTTGAAAAATGATCCCACAGAACTCATTGACTCTTACCGCGAGGTGGGCGCGCAATATCTGGTTTGCGCCTTTCCCGCTCATCGGCCGGGCGCGGCACAGGCGATGGTCCGCGCGGCCGGGCAGCCTTTCGCGCCCAACTTTGACGCCGACGACTACAAGTGGATGGCCGAAGTCTTCAACAAAACCGGCGAACAGTGCCAGCAGGCGGGAATGCAGTTCGCTTATCACAACCACAATCTCGACTTCAAAACTTTCGACGGCGAGACGGCTCTTGACCAGCTTCTACACAACACGGACTCCAAGCTTGTGCAACTCGAGCTGGACTGCTACTGGGTGTCGCGGGCGGGCAAGGATCCCGTGGACTACATGAAGCGCTACGCGGGACGCGTTCCCTTGCTGCACATCAAGGATATGAAGTCCGGCCTTACACCCACGACCGATATCATGAAAGGCGGAGACCACGACTTCATCGAAGTGGGTCGCGGATGTATTGACTGGAAGCGAATCTTCAGCGCTGCTCCAGAAACGGGTGTAAAGCACTACTTCGTGGAGCAGGATGTCTGTGACGGCCCGCCCATTGAGAGCGCAAAGATCAGTTACGAATATTTGAAGAATCTCCAAGTCTGAAGAAGGAAGGAGCCAGAAGTAAGAAGTCAGGAGACAGAAGCTGAGACTCGAAAGTCGAAACTAGAAATTCTAGAGTCGAATTGGCTCGCAGATCAGCGCAAGCTGTGGAGGATCTTTGTACCAGGAGTTCGAATTTCGTGTTTCGTCTTCTGACCGCTGACTTCTTGCTTCTAACTTCTTACTTCTATCTTCTGTCTCCTGGCTTCTGACTCCTGGCTTCTGTCTCCTGCTTTTTTCACGCCACCTCTTGCCCCACCGGCAGCAGCTCGCCTTTTTCCAAATGGCGCGTCACGGTGGCGTAGCGGGCAGCGTGTGGATCGTGCGTGACCATCACAATGGTCTTCTTAAACTCGCTGTTCAGACGCGAGAGCATGTTGAGGACATCGTCGGCCGAGCTGGCGTCCAGGTTGCCGGTGGGCTCGTCGGCGAGAATCAGCTTGGGATCAGAAACGATGGCGCGCGCGATGGCTACGCGCTGCTCCTGCCCACCGGAAAGCTGGCGAGGATAGTGATCAAGCCGATCTCCCAACCCCACGAGCTGCAGTGCAGTGACGGCGTGTTCGCGGCGCTCTTGTTTGGAAAGATGCGTGAGTTTCAGGGGCAGTTCCACGTTCTCAAACGCAGTCAGTACCGGAATCAGATTAAAAGACTGGAAGACAAAGCCCACATTTTCGTTGCGCCAGCGCGCCATCTCGCCATCCGAGAGCTTTCGCAGATCATCACCGAGCACACGAATCTCGCCGCTGGTGGGCGTGTCCATGGCGGCGATTAAGTGCAATAGAGTGGTCTTGCCTGATCCCGACGGCCCCATCAGCACCACGAACTCGCCTTCGTGGATGTCAATGTCGACATCCTTCAGGGCCATCACGTGAAACTCGTCGCGAATGTACTCTTTGGTGAGTCTTTGCGCCTCAATCACAATTGCCATGGAGTGTTCTCCGTTCCGTCGTTGGGGCGCCTCCTGTGGTGGCCCGCAGGGTAGGCACAGGGATGCCCGCCCAGGCGCGCCCCGGGGTTTGTACATTTACCCTGCACGGTCAGAGCCTGCCCTGAGCAAGGCGAAGGGATGGCCGTGCCACGTGGCACGGGCTTCCAGCCCGTGAAGGGCAGGCACAAGGCCTACCCCTACTTCGCCGTCGCGCGTTTGAGCGTGGCATCCGTACCCCAACTGCCGTCGTCCGTGCCAATGTGAAGCTGAATCTGATCTCCGTTCACCTTTCCTGCCGCCACCAGCTTGATGGGCTGGCCCTGCCATTCTGACGCCACCGAAAACGAGAGGTTGTCACCATCGAGTTTCCCGTCCGCTATGGGAAGTTCCTTGCCTTCCATGCTCAGCATGGTTCCCGTGAGCTTGTTATTGTCGCTCCGAAAGGTAAAAGTGAATGACGGACCCTGGTCAGACTCGCCGGTCCATTTACCGCTGACGTCGGCGGCGAAGAGCAGGGAACCGAACAGGCCCACCAGAAACAGACTGGTCACCAAAAGCCGTGTTGTGCGCATACGATTCATCTCCTCAGCACCGTGAATTCATTCGCTCACTATCCCGAACACTCCTGTCAGGAAGCTGATGATCTTTTACTGCCTGGATAACATTTGTCACAATCCTTGTGCGTTTCGTGAGTCTCGCTGTCCCACTCATTGATTCTAAAAGACATTCCAGCTTTGTTCGATTGCCTCGATGAACCAGGAATCCCGTCAGGCACCCTTGATTTGCACCCGGTCACCGTCCTTCAACCCCGAAGGCGGATTGACGATGACGTCTTCGCCGCCGATCAAGCCGGCTTCGATGCGCGCGCCTTGGCTGCCGGTAGATGCCACTTTGACGGCGCGGCGCACGGCATGACCGCCGAGCACCACGAAGACTGCTCCATTTTGCACGGCCGAGGCGGGCACCGTAACCACCGGCTGAGCCTGCTGCGAGGAGTTCGCTTGCTCATCGGCCAGGAATGCCACGCTGGCGTTCATCTCGGGCCGCAAGTACGAATCAGGGTGCAGGACCTTAACCTTCACCTGCACCGTGGCCTTCTGGCGGTCGGCTTTCGGCGACATCTCCGCCAGTTCGCCATCGTACTTCCGGTCCGGGAAAGCGTCTGTGGTCACAATTCCTTTCTGGCCCATGCGGAGTTTGGCGAAATCATTCTGGGCAATGTCGAGCTCCACCTGAAGGTCATTCAGGTCCGCAAGCGTAACGACGTAGCCCTTGGCGCCCTTGTCGCCTACGAAACCGTTGGTGACGAACTCGCCTTGCTCGACGGCGCGCTCCAGAATGGTGCCGTCAATCGGCGCCCGGATCACGGTGTTATCGAGCTGATCCTGGTCAAAATCCACCAGTCCCTTGGCTTGCTCCACCTGGCCGCGCATAGCATCGATGTCTTCCTGCCGGGGGCCGACTTTCACCAAATCGTAAGCCTGCTGAAGGGACTTCACTTTGGCGACGTCGTCCTGATAAGCGTATTGCGCGTTGTCGAAATCTTGCTTTGAGACCACTCCGGCAGCCACCAACTCCTTGTTACGCTCGTAGAGCAGTTTGGCGTTGGCCATGTCGGCTTCGGCTTGGCCGAGATTTGCCCGCGCTTCGTCGATCTCCTGGGGACGCGAGCCATGTTCCAGCTCAAGCAATTTGGATTGCAGATTGGCGAGGTTACCTTTGGCCTGTTCGAGCTGGGCGCGATACTCCGTATCTTCCAAGCGGACGATCGGTTGGTCTTTCTTTACTTGATCGCCCTTCTCGACGCCAATCCAAGCCACCTTGCCATTCACCTTGGACGCAACTTCGATTTCGTGGTGGGCGACAATGTATCCCGTTGCGTTCAGGATTACGCTACCAGGGCCGGCGGTTGCGGCCGGAGCGCTGACGCGCACGGTCTGCACCGTGGCGGGAGCCGCCAGTGAACTGTAAACCGCGCGGCCCACACCTAGCAGGACGAGTAGCGAGACTCCCAAAATGATCCAGCGTGTGGCCCACTTGGAAGGCTGCGGCGGACGCTTGCGGTCGCGGTCGATTTTCAGGCTGTGAAGATCACTTGGCATGTGCTCTCTGTGAGGAGTCAGAAGCCAGAAGGAACAATCCTCATTGTTCAGCAGCCGTCTCCGTTATAGACTTCTACTTTGTTCTATTAGAGTTACCCAGTCTAGCGACGTCTCATCCAGTCTCATTCTGACTTCTGACTCCTTGCTTCTGTTTTCTTGCTTCTGACTCCTGACTCCTGACTTCAGGTTTTCACTTCTACGCCTGCCTTAGGGCGGCCACGATCTCCTTGCGCGCGGCGCTGAACGCCGGGAACAGTCCGCCGAGCGCTCCCAGGACCATTGCAAAGATCACACCCTTCAACATAATATCGGGCGTCACCTTGAAGTTGAACGCTGTCTGAGCAAAAGTCGCGAAGTTACCAATGGTGGCGGTGATGCCGTTCAAGGGCAGCACCAGAATGCACCCGATCAGGCCGCCAACGATGGAGAGCAGAACCGCTTCGATGAAAAAGCTCAGCAAGACCGAGCCGCGCGAGAAGCCCAACACTCGCAAGGTGCCGATTTCGGCCGTCCGGCGCGCCACGGCGGCGTACATCGTATTCATGGCCGCGAACGCGCTGCCCACCGCCATGATGATGGAGCAGAAAATCCCGAGGAACTCGACGGGCGCGCCTGACGAGGTCTGATTGTCGTAGTACGTCTTCTCAGACATGGCCGTCATGTTGAGCTGCTGGTCGCTCTCGATGTTCTTAATCAACGCATCCGCAGCCACCGGGTCCGTAGCGCGCAGCAACGCCGAGCTTAGCACCGCGCTGCGGTTCTGGTCGGCGCTCAACTGATTGAGGTCCGCAAAGATCTCGCTGTTGGTGGCGCTCTGGCCTGCGGACATCACGCCCACCACGTCCCAGTCCGCGCTTCCGAGGCGCAACTTGCCTCCCAACCGCGCCTGCGCATAGGCTTTGGCAATGGATTGTCCCACCACCACCTCTCGCTTGCCGGGCTCGAACCAACGTCCCTCCACAATCCTCAAACCTTCGCGCAGTTCGATGCCAACCGGAGTCAACCCACGCAGCGTAATATTCTGCCCGTCGGGATTCGCCTCGTTCGCCAAGTTGACGATGGTGACCATCTCCAGCGATGCCAAAGGCTGGCCGGAACTGTCGCGCGCGATCCCAGGCTTGTCTTTCAACACCTGGAAATTCGCACGCGTGAAGTTGCTCACCAGTTCTGTGGTCGATCCCTTCCGTAGAACCAGGACGTGCAAAGGATCGCCGGTGGAGTGGAGCGAGGAGTCCAAACCATTCACCAAGGCAAGAATCGCCAACAGGACAGAAACCGTCAGCGCGATGCCCAACGCTGTCATGACGGTGGTGGTCTTTCTCACCAGAAGGTTCCGGAAATTGTATGCGATGGGAATGGACATAGAACTTAAGCCAAGAGCCAGTAGGCAAGAGCCAATAAAGCCAACACTATTCCTCTTGCCTCTTGGCCATTGCCTTTCATTCGGTGCTTCGTAGCGCCTCCACAATTGAAATGCGCGACGCGCCAAGCGCGGGCACGAACGCGCTGGCCAGGCCAATCAGTGCGGCCATGACCAGGCAAAGCGCGGCCACGGGCGACACAATGGTCAGGTTCTTGAACTGCGGAAAGAAAGCGACCCCCGGCATGTGTCCCACGCCAGCGGCAAGCAGCGACGCCAGGATGAGGCCGACGGCGCCGCCTACGGCAGCGATCGCCATCGCCTCGCCCAGAATGAGGCCCAGAATGATGCCGCGTGTGTAGCCCAGCGTCTTGAGAACGCCAACCTCGCGCACTCGCTCGCGAACGGACATCGCAATCGTGTTGGCCGACACCAGGAGAATGGTGAAGGTGACAGCGGCGCAGATACTGAGCAGAAACACCTTGATGTTGCCGAGGAAGGAGACAAAACTCAGGAAGAATGCGCTCTCACTCTCCGTTTTCGTCTGGACGGTAGACTCGTGGAACATGTCGTCCACGGCTTTCTCAACCTTTGGCACATCGTCCTTCGTGTCCACCAGAATGTCAAAGGTGCCCACGTTGCCGCGCCGGGCCACAGGCATGCTCTGCTCCAGATATTCGCGATTAAAGTAAAGGGCCTCGAAGTGGCTGGGGTCGTCGAAGATGCCTTTCAGCGTAAACTCGAATGTGCCCGGGAAGATGTCACCGATAAGGGTGATGCGGTCTCCAAGGCGCCAGCCCAGCCTCTGAACCAATGACTGGCTGGCGATGCAGGCCGTGCGGTCATGCTGGAAGGCCTGCTTCTGATCCTCAGGTATTTCGAGCTCTCCCCGATAGAGAAACAACTTGTCGGGCTCGGCGGCAAAGCGAGCGAACATATGCTCAGGACGATCATCGATGTACTTCCCGCCGAACCATTGCTCGATGCCTACCACCTTCACCCCTGGCACCTGTTCGATCTTCTCGCGATAGGACTGGGGAAGGGGTAGCGTGAGCGAAACTCGATTGCGGGTGACGAGGCGTAGTGCCCCCCAGTCTGTGGGCTGGATGCCAAACAGAGCGTGATAGATGGCAAGCAGCACACCCAGCAAGCAGATGGACACGCCCATGCTGGCGACCGTAAGTATGGTGCGGCGTCGATTTCGCCAGCAGTTTTTCAAGATCAAAGGCAGGTGTTTTGCCATCGCCGAATTCCTCCTGCCGTGCCTGCAGTAGCGCTTCCGGTTCTCCGCACAGGGTAATACGACAACGCGAACCAGAAATTACAGTGAGGCAGTTAGAAGCCAGAAGTCAGAGCCAATGGCCAAGAGCCAAAAGGCAAGAGCCAGAGGCCTCCCGCGCTGTGGTTTACTCTCACTACCTGTCTTGCTTGAATCGTCGC
Organism: Terriglobia bacterium; assembly: GCA_030042795.1. The sequence goes on from JASHYZ010000007.1 coordinate 7,363, forward strand.
TTCCAACTGCGTGGCAACATCTCGAAAGACCCCTCAAATGGTGATGTTGCCAAAAATCTCGAAAATAAGATCCTATTGATTCTAAATAGCTTGAGTCGATCGTCAATCTTCGGTCTTGGGTTCGTTTTGGGTTCGTTTTTTCAAGCCTTTGCTGATTCTAAAGTACTTCTTGGGTTCGTTTTTGTATTTAAGGCATACCCCCGGGGGTGCAAGGTTTTAGCAGCCTGCGGAAAAAGTCAGTTTCGGGCCTCGAAAGGGCGGGGCTGAAGAGTCTGTGTGAAAACTCGTGGATTCCCGCTTTCGCGGGAATGACCGGGTTGGAGTGGACCCCGTAAACCCGATGATGTCACCCCCACGCAAGCGGAGGCCCACAGCAGGCAATGGCGAGCACAAGTTTTCACACATGCTCTCCAGCCCCGCCCAAAAGCATGCCCTGATAGTTTTTCCGCAGCCTGCTAGACTAGACGCTTCTCAGGCACGGACCCGGCAATCAAGGCGCCCCTAGCACGGCTGCCAGTTGGCCCAGCCACCTGCCAGTTCCTTGCAGACTGCCAGCCCCACTTGCCCGTTTCCGGTTTCCGCGGCGCGGCCGGGCCTTGCAGCCAGCCAGAATCGAGCGCAACTGCTGCTTGGCGCGGAAAATCAGCAAACCAACGTTTGCCTTGCTTATGCCCAGCGTCTTCGCGATTTCATTGTAGCTCAGGTCGCTGAAATACCGCATGACCAGCGGAACCAGGTAGCGCTCGGGAAGCCTAAAGATGGCATCGCGGACCACGTCCGATCTCTCCTTTGAGACCAAATCCTCGAACGGCGAGCGAAGCGGGGCAGCGGTCTCCGGCAAGTCGAGGTTGTCAGCCTGGATGACCCTCTGCTCAGACCTGCGCTTTCGCAGCAGATCGATGCAGTGATTACTGGCCACCCGCGCCAGCCAACGGTCGAACGGCTGCGAGGAATCGTACGATTCGAGCGAATTCGGAAGCTTCACGAAGACGTCGTTTGCCGCGTCCTCGGCTTCTTCGGGCGATCCCAGCATTCGCCGGCATGTCCGGAGTACCTTCGGATGGTGTTCCTCGTAGATTTGGGCAAAATCTTCTCGGCTGGGCCTTCGGTTCTCACCGTTGCCCGGCAAGGGCGGGGCTTTAGATTCTGTATGAAAACTCGTGGATTCCCGCTTTCGCGGGAATGACCGGGTTGGAGTGGACCCCGTAAACCCGATGATGTCACCCCCACGCAAGCGGAGGTCCACAGCAGGCAATGGCGAGCACAAATTTTCACACATGCTCTCCAGCCCCGCTCTCGTCGAATCGTCGCAAGAACCGTGATTCAGGACGTTTAATGTGTTCATGGTCGCCACTCTGTTGCTTGCGCAGGTCTTTCGGCCACAGCACGAATGCCGGCCAGAGAAAACTGATAAACATGGTCCGCAAGGGCGTCAATTATTTCCGGAGTGTATTTGAAACCCAGCGGCGCCATCCGCGCAGTGATCGGCTTGGAACTCTTGTAAAACAGGCACTGCGCTTGAATGCTAAGGAAACATTGCCAAACCCTCTCATCGTTGAGGGACGTGTTAAGAAGCTCGGCGACCATACCGCCGAGTCGCAAACTTGTTGGTTTAATGCCCTTCTCAACGATCAGGTCTAGCGCGGGCGTTGGGTCAATCATTTCACGCGCGATGAGCTTATCCATCCACGAGTCTTCTTCGGGGTCGAGAAGCCTGTGGAGTAACAGCCGGATGTAGGTGCGCAAGCGCTCCTCCGGAGGTAACGGCTCGGCTGCCTCAATAAGGTCTACTTTGATCTGGTGCACAGCCTTCGCAGCCATTTCCACCACCTCCTTGTAGAGGCCCAGCTTGTCGCGAAAGTGATAGTTCACAGCGGCCAGATTGGCGCCCGCCACCTGGCAGATCTCACGAATGGTGACGTTGTTGAATCCCTGCTCGGCGAAGAGCTCGGCAGCAACATGGAGGAGACGCAGGCGGGTCTCGATATCAGAGGTAGGGCCTGTGGTCACCATAGTTTAAGGTCAGTCAAACGACCGAATCAAACATGTGATTCAAACACATGTATAAATCATATGTTCTGTGCTGTCAAGAGAGTTTTTTGGGGAGTTGATTTCGAACACTCAG
>JASHYZ010000101.1 GCA_030042795.1 Terriglobia bacterium
GGCAAGATTCGGGCGTACGGCACAGCCACCTGGAATGCCTATCGGGTCAGTCCTTCCGCGCCGGACGCAGTGTCATTGCCAAAGGTAATAAGCCTCGCCGAGGAAGTCGGTGGGCCCGCGCATCATTTTCGCGCCCTCCAGCTCCCCTTTAACCTGGCCATGCTTGAGGCGCTTGATCCGGCCACCCAGTCCATGGATGGCAAGCCGGCTCCAGCGCTGGTGGCTGCGCGCTCCCGGGGCTTGATGGTGTTTGCAAGCGCCAGCCTGCTGCAAGGACGCCTGGCGCAGGGACTGCCCGGTGAGATTACGCGGCACTTGGTCGGACTCGACACCGACGCCCAGCGTGCGCTTCAATTTGTCCGCTCCACGCCCGGAATCACAGCGGCGCTGGTGGGCATGAGCCGGCTCGAACACGTGGAGGAAAATCTCGCTACGGCGCGTCTGGCTCCTATGTCCTTTTCCGACTACCAGGCGATGTTCAGCGGCGGTTAACACTGGCCTGCTTGGTTGATTACGGCTGAAGCTGTGCCCTTACGGGCTGCACCATGCGTTACGATTTATTGCGCTCTGTATAATTCTGCGGGCTGGTCACGATGCCGGCGAAAGATATTGAACAGCGATTTCAGCGCGGCCTTGACGCCCTCAATCGGGCGGATTTCTTGAGTGCCATTGAGGAGCTCGGCGAAGTCGTCGCCGAGGATTCATCGAATGCGGCAGCATGGCGTGCGCTGGGCGTGTGCTATCTCGAAATCCGCCAGCCCGCCAACGCACTCGAGGCTCTGGAGCGTTCCCTCAGCGCCGACCCCGAGCAACCCGACACCCACTACGTGCTGGGCAGCGCCTGCGGAACTCTGGGACAACTGGAGCGGGCTGCGGCGTGCTACCGGCGTGCGCTCGAGCTTGACCCTGACCATGCCAAAGCCGAAGAGTTTCTGGTGCGCACCGAGGCGTTGCTCGAAAGCCGCGAGCATTACCGGCGCGGGCTCAAGTTGCTTTATGCAGCCGAACCCAACCGGGATGAGCTTAACCAGGCCCTGCGTGAGCTGGTGCAGTCCGCAGCCATTTTTGAAGGCTCGCCGGCTCGTGAGAGTCTCGCCGACTGCGCGCAGAAACTGTTAGCGCTGCGACAGGAGGGTACGGCGGGCAAGTCCGGGACTCCATCAACCGACAATTGGATTCGATGCTGCGAACGAGGTTACCAATGCGCGCTGTTCGGGAACTGGGTCGGCGCTCGGGAGGCCTATCAGGACGCGCTCGCCTATCGTGTTAGCGACGCCTTCGTCCATCACGCGCTGGGTTTCAGTTTCCTGCTTCTGGGAGAGCCGGAGGAGGCTGTGCGCGCTTGGCTCCGCGCGCTCGAGCTTGATCCGGACTACGATTTCACTCGCTTCGGCCGGGTTCGCCATGGTTCGACGCCATAATGAAGTGTGACCTTCACAGCGCCATTGCAACACCGGACGCTCTGTGGGGACCGGTATGACGGGCCTGATCACGCTCACAACAGACTTTGGATTGCGCGATCCCTTCGTGGGCATCATGAAGGGCGTCATTCTGTCTATCAACCCGGATGCCAGGGTGGTGGACCTCACGCATCAAGTGGAGTCTTTTGACGTCGTGGATGGCGCGCTGGCCCTGGTTCAGAGCTATCCGTATTTCCCGCCCGGGGCTATTCATGTCGTGGTCGTCGATCCGGGCGTAGGTTCGGAGCGGCGCCCGATCCTGGTCGTTACGGCCACGCATCACTTCATCGGGCCGGATAACGGCGTCTTCTCCCTCGTTTACGACCATGAACCCTCCTTTGAAGTCCGCCACATTACTGCTGAGCGCTACTTCCGTAACCCGGTCAGCCAAACGTTTCATGGCAGGGATGTCTTTGCTCCTATCGCGGCCTGGCTCAGCAAAGGGCTTGCGCCGGACACCTTTGGCGGGTTGATTATGGACTACGTGCGCGTGTCGGTAGCAAAGCCGCAGCGGATGAGCGCGAACGTCATTCGCGGCGAGGTGCTTCGTGTGGACAAGTTCGGGAACCTCATCACCAACTTCAGTCCCACGCATCTGCCGCGACAGGGCAGCTTTCGCTTCCTGGTTAACAAGACCGGCGTCACGAGGCTCGTCTCCAGCTTCGCTGAAGGGCGCGGTAACGGGGTGATTGCGATCCTGGGCAGCGCTGGATTTGTGGAGATCGCTGCCTGTCAGGCATCGGCCGCCGAAGTGCTCGGCGCCGGGAAGGGTACGGAGATCATCCTGGAGACCGAATGAGACGGGACGAACTGCCTTTACAGTTGCTGGTGCCGCAAGGGCGCTGGGGGCGTCCCTACCCGCGGGTGGGCCAAGGCCAGCTCGGGAATCTTCTCCACTCGAACGCGAGCGATGCGCCGGTCCTCCATCGCCATCACGGCGTAGCGGCGGTTTTCAAAGACGAAGGTTTCGCCGCCCCAGGGCACAGCTCCGAGTTGGTCAAGCACGAAACCGGCCAGCGTTTCGTATCCGGCTCCTCGCGGCAGCTCAATTCCATAGTCTTCGGCGAGCTGGCGCAGCCCAATGGATCCGTCCAACACGAGAACGTTGGCGCTGAGCCGCTCGGCCGTGTCCGCCCCGCTGCCGGATTCTATCTCTCCAACAATCTGCTCCAGCACGTCGTCCAGCGTGACCAGTCCTACGAACGTGCCAAACTCGTCCACCACCAGGGCCATCTGCGCCCGCCGGGGTCGCGCTTCCTCGAGCAATTGCGTGAGAGACATGGTCTCCGGCACGATCATGGGCTGATGAAGCAGCCGGCGAAGATCAAAGACCGCGTCGGGCGAGTCGCCGTCATGTTGGCGCCCCAGAACCAACGGCAGCAAGTCTTTGGTGTTGAGGACTCCCACGATGTTGTCGGGCGACCCCTCGTAGACGGGAATGCGAGCGTGGAGATCTCCCGCCACCTTCTCGAGGATTTCACGAAGGTTGCTGGTGACCGGCAGGCTTGTGACCTTCGGCCAGGGCACCATGATCTCGCGAACCTTCACACGGTCGAGTTCAAAGACGCTGTGAATCATTTCCTCCTGCTCTTCCTCGAGCAGCCCTCCCTGGCGAATAGCGGAGACCATCAGCTTCACTTCGTCCGGCGTCATTTGTGTGCCCTGCGGCGACGCCGGCTCGGGCCTGAGCAGCCGCATCACGCCGCTGGAAAGCCGGTCGAGGATGCCCACCGGGTGTTTGCTCACTCGGAAGAACCAGGTGATGGGAGCCGCCAGCAGCAGGGCGATAACCTCGGCGCGCTCATAAGCCAGCAACTTGGGCACGAGTTCGCCCAGCACCATCACCAGCACCGTCACGAAGACGAATGCCACGCCAACCGCCGTCGCATGGGCGATCGCCAGCGACAGGTGGCGCTGCAGGTGCACGGTTTCAAGCACGCGTTGAAGCGCCTGCGCCACAACATATTCACCGAGCCAACCCATCAGCAGGCTCGCCAGTGTGATGCCCAATTGAATTCCGGAAAAGAGCTGGCTGCTATCAGCCCACAACCCTTGAATCAGGCGGGCGCGGCCCTCGCCTTCAGACACCAGTTGTTCCAGTCGCGTTTTGCGCACGCGCAGAAGCGAGTATTCCGCCAGAACGAAGAAGGCGTTCAAGCCCACCAGCAGGACCAACAGCAGCGCTTTGAGAAGTGCCAACATCTT
>JASHYZ010000102.1 GCA_030042795.1 Terriglobia bacterium
GGGCTGGCCGTGGTGGAAAACGGTCTTCATCAGGTGGCCTCGATTCGGGCCGCGCTACCCACAAACGTCATCGCTCTGGATGAGGAAATGCAGACGTTGGCCAAGAGCCTGCAGCCGCGCCTCCCGTTCTCGCGTCTACATCTGCTTATGGTGGACGAGATGGGCAAGAACATCAGCGGCGCCGGTATGGACACCAAGGTGATCGGCCGCAACGTCGAGGGTGGACGCGGCGACGCACCGGAAATCTCGCTCATCTATGCTCGCGATTTGACGCCCGAGACGGCCGGGAACGCGTTGGGCGTGGGCCTCGCCGACATCATCCACGAACGCCTCTACCGCAAGATCGATTTCGAGAAGACGTACGTCAATGCCCGCACGTCACTGAATACTGATGTCGCGCGCGTGCCGATGTGGTTTGGCGCCGACCGTGATGCCGTGGACTTTGCCCTGCGTTTCCTCGGCAGCCCCAGCGCCCGCGAGCAGCGCTTGGTTGCGATCCGAAACACGCTCAACCTCGACCGAGTTCTGGTTTCGGAAGCGCTGGCCTCCGAAGCGGCGCACTTGCCCGGCTGGCGCGTCGCACCGGCGGGCAGTCAGCTTGAGTTTGACAGCGAAGGCAACCTTCCGTTGCCGGTTTGGAACTGACGCTTCACGAATCGAGACCGTGCGCGAACGGCCCAGCAAGCCCTTAGCCGGTGAGGTTCTGTAAGTCAGTGATCACCCGCCTGGGGGTAACTCGATTCAAAGTGATAGCTCCCGGAACCAACCTCGTACCACGGCTGCGTCAGAGTCCATCCGCAGGTACTTCACGCCCACCGTTTCGTCAGTAGGCTTGCCAGGCCAAGCCGAAACATTGGGTTACCTCGTCCATACATCCGTCCAAATCACTGATCCTTGCACAGCCAAGAGTGGCTGTGCCACCGGCGCCAGTAAGTTTCATTATCATACTCGGCGCCGATGGACCTACTCATAGCAGCGCGGAGCTACTCGTAACAGCGCGAGCTCTTACGGAGGTTGCCGTTGCGCCTGTTTGGATGTAGGCTGAGGTCTCCGTTGGGAGCCATTAGGGTCCATGCTCAACAAAGTGAGCCGCCTCGCAATACACGGCCTGCTGATCGGACTCTCGGTGTCCTTTCCCGCCGAAGGCAAGGCTCGTGACGCCGAGCCTCAAGATCGCGCCAAGGCGCTGCCAGCCGATAGCCTCCAGGTAGGAATCGAGCTCGTTCAGGAGGAAAAGTACGCAGAAGCAGATCTCAAGCTGCTCGATGCCGTCAAGCTTCACCCGAATTCGGCCGAGGCCTACTTCTATCTCGGGGTTGCGACGCTGCGGCTGGGACGCTCCGGCCAGGCTGAATCCTATTTTCGGCACGCGCTTCAGTTGGACCCTCATTCCGTTAACACACTCTACAACCTGGGAGTCCTGTTGCTCGACGAAGGCAAGGTCGGCCAAGCGGTTACGTACCTCGAAGGCGCGAATCGACGCGGTCCTACGAGCCCCGAACTCGCGGTCAGTCTGATTCGGGCATACCTTGAGACCAGTCATCGTGAGAGGGCTCTCGCCTTCGCAGCCTCTGCCGGTCCGAATTTGAAGGATTCACCCGCCTACCAGCTTGCGGTCGGCCAATGCTTCCTGAAGTACGGCCTGACCGCTGAGGCCGTTCGCGCTCTCAAAGCAGCCGACCACCTCATGCCCCACCAGCCTGACATCGTGATGCCGCTTGCCGAAGCTTATCTGAAGCAAGGAGATTCAGCCAGCGTGGAGGCAGCTCTGAACTCGGTGCCTCAGATTGCTCCTCAATCCGCAGAATATCACCGCATGCTTGCGGCAGCGGGACTTCTCGCCGGCCATAAGGACGAGGCTCTGGCCGAGATCAGGCGCGCCGCGGAGTTGGCCCCGCAAGATCCTGCCTATTTGCTGCTTGAGGCCCGCTACGAACAGAAGTACGGCGAGCAGCAGAAGGCGGTTGCGATCTTGGAAAAGGCGGAGTCGCTGGCTCCTGACTCTCCAGAGATTCCTTACAGCGCCGCCGTGAGCTACTTCGCGGCTGACGATTTTGAGACCGCCGCTCGCTTTGTGAAGCGCTCCCTTGCGTTGCAGCCGGACTACGATCGAGCGGTTTTTCTTCTGGGACTTACCGAGTTTGCTCAAGGCAAGCTCGCAGCCGCCGAAAACGATCTTCGGCGCACGGTGGAACTCCAGCCACGCAACCCCTACTACCATTGCTTCTATGGAATGCTGCTTCTCTCGAACGAGCAGCCGGACGAGGCCCTGAACGAGGTCAGAAGAAGCATCCAGTTGAGCCCCTCATACGCGCTCGCACACTATCAATTGGGACGCTTGCTCGTGCAGAAAAATGACTTTCAAGCTGCCGTGGGTGAACTGGAAAGGGCCGTTGCCCTGCAATCCGAATTTCCGGAGGCTTACTATCAACTGGCGCATGCTTACAACCGGCTGGGCGAGAAGCAAAAGGCCGAAGACGCGCTCGCGGAGTTCCAGAAATATCATGCAGCCGAATATTCCGAACGCCAGGAATTGTTGAAGCAAGCCCGTGAAACGGTGCAAGGCCAGCCTTAGGGTCGTGTCACAGAAACCCCCTTAAACAGTTCAGGCAACCGATCCGGCTGTTCCATGAGAATGCGCGAAGCGCCTTGGAGTGGGGTGCGCGACATAGAAGTTGGAATGGTCTTAGCCTCTTTTGGGTGCTGGTGTCATTTGAACGCCCGAACGTCGTCATTCCCGCGAAAGCGGGAATCCATTACAGAATCCTTGGAAAAAGAAGGTATCAAGGAAGTGGATTCCCACCCTCGCGGGAATGACGATGCCTCGGAGAGTTCCGCCCAGCAAATGACACCAGTACCTCTTTTTTTCTCGTGTTGATCCTTGCGTATGTTATACGCTAGGAGGATATTCTTAAGGGCCCATTCCCTTCCGGAATTAGCACAACGGCGTGAGGAGATAGCTCAGCCGATCGTTCAACTTGGCGACCTTCGCCCCGGTTGCGTTACCGGCACCTCGGGTTGGTGTGGCCAGCCCAACTGTCGCTGCCATCAACCCGGGGAGCCAGCTCATGGCCCGCATTTCCGACTGACGTATAAGGTCGATGGCAAAACCGTGATCGCTTCCCGCTTCAAACGTTCGGGAATGTTCTGGACCGTCCGGGGTGCCAATACTATCCTCGCTCTGCGGTGCTGCCACCTCAATGGCCGCTTTGAGGATTACTGGGACGGCCGCCGGGACGCTATCGCCGCCTAATTCCAACTTCTATGTCGCGCACCCTTCTCGCTCGCCTTCCCTCAGCCTCCCGTGCGTCCGGAGCGCAGATCCGGAGCATGTGTAAAGTCTTGTTGCACAGTGCCGGCCCAGGCGACAGTGTACCGGCTTTTGCACAGCGTAACTTGTTGAAAGCAATAAGCAAAATTAAGATTCTCAGGTTTGCTGCAATTTCCGATTTTCTTGCGGGTCTTTGTTACTTTGTTGGCTGGACGCATCTTATGGGCATCGTCGAGGGGCTGGGCGTGAGTCTCAGAGTCGTGTTAGCGCGAAAGGAAAGCGAGAGAAGAAGCCGTCTTGGGGTGTCTCGGGCCCGTGTTAGGTTGACCGTCAGCCTAACGCGGGGGAGCATGGCCCGCAGGGTTGGTGATGATGGAAAGTTGTCGTGGCCATCCTGACTGACGCCTTTCGAGGGCTCCCTTGGCCTGAGAATAGCGATTGACGAGGTGCGGAACGTGGAGAAAGGAGCCGCAAGCTTGTCCTGTAAGGGGCACGGTAAACACGGGGTCTCAACCGACTGGGGGACAAAAACCAGGTGCAAACGAAGCTGGAATACCCTTAAGAATCAATGGCTTGCTTGGATTTCGTCGGAAGCCAGTTCCGAGCGGTAATTGTGCCTCCGCTGGGCACATCCGTCCCGGCGTAAGCGTGTGATTCGGGGTTCGGAGGGAGGAAGCCAGCGCCCGCCGGCCTTCTCGTTGGGACGTAGGACGCCAGTTGTAGTATGTTGCGTGTTGTGTACAATTACGCGAGTGGGGCTGTCGAAGCCACGAGCCCACTCGTCATCATTACGGGGCTGGAGGTGTTAACACCATGAGAGTCAGCTTTCTGATCGCTGTTTTGCTAGGCGCTGCCTGCGTTCCTCAGGCCCAAACCACGCCGTCGCCGGCCTTACTGGTTCTCGCCAAGCGCGATACCACGCTGGCGATCGTCGATCCATCCACGTTGAAAGTTATCACCCGGTTGCCCTCCGGTCCCGATCCCCACGAGGTGATCGCCTCCGCGGACGGCAAACTGGCTTTCATCTCGAACTATGGAGGAGGGGTTTACAACACTATTTCCATCATCGACCTGGAGGCGCAGAAGGCGCTGCAGCGCTTCGATCTGGGCGCGCTGCGTGGTCCCCACGGGCTGGCGTTTATGGGCGGCGAGCTCTACTTCACGGCGGAAACGAACAAGGTGATAGGCCGCTACGATCCCGTTGCGCAGAAGGTTGACTGGGTGCTTGGCACCGGGCAGAACCGGACGCACATGGTGTGGGTTTCGAAAGACCTGGACCGAATTTACACTTCGAACGTAAGCTCAGGCACCATCACCATCATTGAAAAGGCCGCAGGCGGGCCTAGTGGCTTCGGGCCACCACCTCCCGGCGGCCCAGGCGGCCCCGGCCGACCACCGGGACAGCCGCCTATGCCCAACGGCCCGCGACCGCCCGATTGGAACGAGACGGTCGTCCGCGTGGGCCACGGCTCCGAAGGCTTCG
>JASHYZ010000103.1 GCA_030042795.1 Terriglobia bacterium
TACTCTCTCCAGAACCACCTCCGGACGACCGCGCCAAGTATGGGCCAGGTTGAGACCGATGAGTTGTACGTGGGCGTAGATAAGAAGGGTGCACACTACGTTGTCCCGATACAAGCGAAAGGGGGCAAGGACCGGCTGAGCGTGGTTCAAATTGAGCAAGACATTGCGGTGTGTGCCGCGAAATTTCCGCTGTTGATCTGTAGGCCCGTGGCTGCGCAGTTCACGCAAGATGACGTCATTGCCCTGTTCGAGCTTGAACGGGACGGGGACGTGATAAAGATCGCTTCGGAGAAACACTATAAGCTAGTTTCGCCCAAGGAGGTTACGGCGAGCGACCTGGAAAGCTATCGCAGTCGCGTATCGGACTAAGCTGCGACGTGAACCCCAAAGTGAGCACATTATGCTCACTGGCCAGAACGCCCCGTAGGTCGGCCGGTAACTCACAGTCCAACCCACAGAAAACAAGTCTCGAAATATTGCCTCTCGAGATTCCCGCCACTACCCACTGTCCCACTCGTGCTGGCCTTGCCCACGGTGGACCCCCGCTTCCGCGGGGGTGACATCGCTGGAGTTAGAGGCCCGATCCACACGTCATTCCCGCGTAACCGGGAATCCACGAGTTTTCACACAGACTCTGCAGCCCTTTCACTCTGCGTAATCGGCACTGAAAATTTATTTAAGTTAAATTTTTGGGGCTTACCCAGAATGTTTAGGAAAACAAAGGAGTTAACAAGGCTCTGCCCGGAATGTGATTGATAAATAATGGGTACTGGTGTCATTTGCTGAGCGGAACCTCCGAGGTATCGTCATTCCCGCGAAAGCGGGAATCCACTTCCTGGATACCTTTTTTTTCCAAGGACTTCTGCAATGGATTCCCGCTTTCGCGGGAATGACGACGTTCAGTCGTTCAAATGACACCAGCACCAAATAATGTGGTTAGTTGATTTTTCGGGTGCCGTTCTTGCTATCTGAAGACGCTCCAGGGCACGCTTGCAGCCGGTTTGCCAGCGGCGAACCATTTGGGGAATCTGCTTCCCGAGACGGTGAAGCGACCAAACTAAGTAACCTACTCGGTCTCGGTCGCGTTCACGTGGCTTGCAATGCGCTACCTCTTCATTCTACACTTCGCACTTGGAGGTGTTGTCACCGGCACTGCTTCGCCGGTGGTTGCTTCCCGTGCCGGATGGGCCGGTGCTGAACGCATGAGCGCCCTTGAGCAGTTCACCCGAAACGAAGTCCTCCGCATTGTCGGCATCACCTCAGGGCAGTTGAAGTATTGGGAGCGCCTCGAGCTGGTTGAGGTTCCCAAGGTTAACGAGCCCGCGGCTGGTGCCCACGCAAAGTCCTACAACTTCCGCCATCTCACCCGCCTTCGCGTGGTAAAGCAGCTCACTGGACAGCACGTCCCCGCCCGCCGTCTGCGTGACGCTCTCGAAGCCTTTCGTCGGCAGCAACCTTCTGAAAGCGAAACCGCGCTTGACGATTTGCGCCTCATACCGGACGGCCGGCGCATTGTGGTGGAATACCAGGGCACAAGCATCGAGCCGGTGACGGGACAACTGCTGCTGGATTTCGGTGGCACAGAGACCAAGATCTCCGCCATTCGCGAGCGTGGCCTGGAGGATTGGCTTAACGTGGCGCAGGAATGCGAGGGGGATTCGGCGCGGCGCTCCCAGGCCATCGATGCCTATCTCAACATCGTAGAGAAAGCGCCGGCGTGGCTTGAACCGCGGCTCAATCTGGGCACGTTGTACTATGAGGCGGGCAATCTGGGTGCCGCCGCAGAGCAGTTCCGGGTGGCCGTAGAAATTGCGCCGGGCAATCCTCTGGCGCATTTTAACCGCGCCAGTGTGCTGGACGATCTTGGCGAGCTCGAAGCGGCCGCGCGCCATTTTGAGGAGGCCCTACGCCTCACCCCAGGCTTTGCGGACGCCCACTACAACGCCGCCCGAGTCTACGAGAAGCTGGGCGCCGCCGCAACCGCTCGCATGCATTGGCAACGCTACCTCGACCTTGACCCCCGCAGCGCGTGGTCCGACTATGCTCGCGAGCGCGTGGCGGAATTGAGCGGGAAATCCGATTCTCCGCGCCCGGTTGGCATTCGATCGTAGGCGGACCGTTTGGAATGCGGCAGCAGGGCGCGCTGGTCAAGGCTATGCATCTTTCGATTTTTCGGTTCGGCCCGGTGCCGTTTTAGGGCATAATCACGGGCCGGTTGTGGTCGGCTTCAACCGTTGCTTTTTCTCCCAGTTGGTTCCGGTGGGCGCGGCGCAGCGCAGACTGAACCGTCATAAACTCGGCGACGTTTTCCATGTCGAGCAGGCCCACCAAGTGTCCGTCGTGTTCTACCGGGATGGAGCGGACTCCCGAGGCGCGTAGTACCGGCAAGGCGTGCTCCAGCATGTCATGGGAATCGGCCACCGGAAACTCCCGCTGCATGGCATCACGCACCGGGATCTCGGAGCCGCGCTGGGCCAGGGCCCTCATCAGATCGGCGCGGGTGAGAATGCCGAGCACATGGTCGCCGAACACCACCGGGAAATCGTGCTGGAAGCCGGCCAGGACGTGTTCAACGGCTTGCGCCAGCGTCTCATCCGGCCGCAAGGTGCGGAACTCCGTCAGCATCACGCGCTGCACGGGAATTCCCGCGAATGAGGTGCGAGCCTGCACCATGGCTGACTCGCCTTCGGCGCCCATCCAGACGAAAAGAGCGATAAAGAGCAGGAAAGGATCGGTGAACAGCCCTAGAAAGCCAAACACAAGAGCTAAGGCTTGGCCAACGCGCGCGGCGATGCGCGTGGCCTCCGTGTAGTCCAGACGCGTGGCGAGCAAGGCGCGAAGCACGCGTCCGCCGTCCATCGGGAACGCAGGGATCAGGTTGAAGGCCACGAGCCAAAGGTTCACCAGCATCAACCGGTCAAGAAAGCCGCCACTGAGCCACTTCAACTGTTGCAGTTGCGGCGGTATCCCGAGCACGCCGAGAATCACGAAGAGGCCAGCCGCAATCACCACGTTGACGGCCGGGCCCGCTAGCGCCACCCAAAGCTCTTGCAGAGGCTGCTCGGGCATGCGCTCAAGACGCGCCACGCCGCCGATGGGAAGCAGAATGATGTCCCGCGTTCGCACGCCATAGCGGCGCGCTGCCAGCGCATGTCCGAGTTCGTGGAGGACGACGCAAGCGAAGATGGCGAGGATGAAGGCGACGGCGGTAATCGTCACGGCGGGGCTGTGCTTTTCCACCCAGGAAGCGATGACGATGTAGGCAAGCAGCAGTAGGAAAGTGGCGTGCATGTACACCGTAATGCCGGCCAGCCTGCCAATCTTCCACGACCACCGCATGAAGTGTCCCTTTAGCAAGCGCGCCGCAATGCGGCGTCTGCATTCCGACGAACCTACGTCCCCGCTTCCATTGTACGCTGCAATCAGCAGTTGAAGTGGAAGGCCCTCGCGCCGCCCGATGGGCACCGAACACCTGAAAGTCCGGCAGAGCACCGGTCCGTTAGCAGCGGGTTCGCGCCGCCATTCGACTCCCGGTGTAGACGGGTTACAGCCGGGATTATCCTCAACGGTGGCTCCGCATTCGCTATGATAAACTTGTTAGCTTAGGTCCGGTAAAGCTGTCTGTGTTCAGGTGGTGGCTAGCCTGCAACCATGTGTCAAGCTTACAGAGAGCCTATCGCGGCGAAGAGGTAATCCAAGATGCCCGACGAGAAAGAGGAGAGCGGCTTTAAGGTAGTGGACCGGCGCCCGTTCGCTACTGACGGCAGCGTTCGCGATCAGCTCGACGACAGCGCCTCCGCACCACGGAAAGTGGAGCGGCCCGAGGCGCGGGTGTCCGCCGATGCCTCCAAGCCCCAGGTCGAAATGGAGTCATCCGAAGAAGGCTTCGAGACTGCTCTCGACGATCTCGGAGATTCCGGGCAAGCGCCGCTTTCCGGCTTTGACACGCTGGTGTCGTATCTCGGGACCACGGCGATGTTCCAGTTGGGTTTGATGGCGGGCCCGACCGGAGAGCGGATACCCCCCGATCTGGCCAACGCGCGGCAAACCATTACCATGCTCGAAGTCCTCGACCAGAAGACGCAGGGCAACCTCACCGAGGACGAGAGCCGACTGCTTGACGACATTCTTTACGAGCTGCGCATGGCCTACGTCGAAGTGGACAAGCGGACCGGCAACGCCAAATGAGGCTCACCTTTCTCGGCACCGGGACCTCTACCGGTGTACCGACACTGGGCTGCCGGTGCGAGGTCTGCCAGTCTCCTGACCCTCGCGACAACCGCACGCGACCCTCCGTCCTGCTCGAATTTAATGGCCGTGCGGTGGTGATTGACACCTCACCCGACTTCCGCCAGCAGGCATTGCGGCACGGCCTCGGCCGGCTGGACGCGGTGGCATTCACCCACGACCACGCTGACCACATCCTTGGCCTCGACGACGTCCGGCCGTATTACTTGCGGGACAAAGTTCCCATTCCCATTTACGCCGACGAACACACCATGGGAAGCATCCGCCGGGTATACAAGTACATCTTTGACCAGGACTATCCGTACGGTGGCCTGGCCAAGCTAGACCCGCACATTATTGACGGGCCTTTCGAGCTTTGGGGCGAGAAGTTGATTCCGCTCCAGGTGTTTCACGGCAACTTGCCGGTGTTGGGGTTCCGCTTCGGCAGCGCGGCATATGTGACCGATTTCAGCACCATTCCGGGGTCAACTGCGACGCAACTCGAAGGGCTCGATGTGCTGATTCTGGATGCGCTCCGGCGGGAGCCGCACCCCTCGCATTCAACAGTGGAACAGTCGCTGAACTGGGTGGAGAGGCTGAAGCCGCGCCGCGCCTTCTTCACGCATATCGCACACGAGCTTCGCCACGAAGCAACCAACGCAACGCTGCCTCCAACCGTTCGCTTGGCTTACGATGGCCTAAGTCTGGAGATTTGAATGCCTTTGGACGCAGAAGGCACGGGGTACCCGAATACGCGCTAACGCTGCGATCCCTGAGATCGGCCGCGTTTCGCGCAGTTCGTGCCATGCAATTGATTTACGACATCAGCGAGCTTCGCCAGCCGCTTCAAGCGAGTGTCATCACCGTTGGCAACTTTGACGGAGTGCACGTCGGCCACCAAAGGCTTTTGCGCCGTGTCGTAGTGCGTGCACAAGAGGCTGGCGTATCATCGGCCGTGCTCACGTTTGATCCCCATCCAACGTACATTCTCGCGCCGGATCGTGCGCCGAAGATCCTCACACCGCTTCCGGAGAAAATCGCACTAATCGAGGCAACAGGCATCGATATCCTCTGGGTGCGGCCGTTCACGTTAGAGCTTTCGCGGATGCCGCCAGCGGAATTCTTCGATGAAACGCTTGTTCGCGGACTCCGGGCGCAAGTCGTGGTGGTAGGGCCAAACTTCCGCTTCGGTCACCGCCAAGCCGGCGATGTGCAGTTACTCATGCAACTCGGCCGCGAGCGGGGCATCGAGGTGGAGGTAATGGAAGCGACGCGGGTCCGCGGACAGATGGCTTCGAGTACGAGAATTCGCGAACTCGCCGCGCTAGGACGGGTGAACCTTGCCTGCCGCCTGCTGGGAAGGCCTTTTAGTGTTTCAGGGCCCATCGTTCGCGGATCGGGTATCGGCCGCCAGCAGACCGTGCCGACGCTCAATCTCGCCCACGTTGACCGGATGCTGGACGGACAGCCGCCCCGTCAACTTCCCAGGACCGGAGTCTACGTCACGCGGACTCGGGTGGCGGGAAGCGAGCACGAGTCAGTCACCAACGTGGGACGCAAACCAACTTTCGGAGAACACGAGCTCACCGTGGAGCCTTACTTGCTGGATTATCGCGGCGACCACATCGAAGCCGGCACGATGGAGATTCAGTTTCTACATCGCCTACGCGACGAGCGCAAGTTTCCCGATGCCGCTACTCTCAAGGCGCAGATCATGCGGGATGCCGAGCGGTCATTGGGGTATTTCCGCCGGCTTCAGTTCTTTCGGCGCGTTCAATCCGCGTCGAAAAGAGAATCCTTTCAAGCGTAAACACTGAGGCTGTTGCCGGAGCCTTGCTCGCTGCCGACCTGGGTCTGAGGCGCCTGCCCCGCGCTCTGGATCAACTGCAAAATCGCTGACGTTTCGGTGGAATTGGCGTCCAAGAGGGCTGCAATTTGGTTGATCGCCGGACCTTGCGGGTTCTGTGAGATGTTGTCCAGCAACGGACCAGTCACGCTGCTGATGCTTCCGATAGACATAGAGCTGGTTATCCCCCTTCAACGGTTCTATCGGCAACCTTCGTTGTGTAGTTGAGGCCAACCTCATAGAGATTTTGTGTGTCTAAACTCTTGCCTCTCCCTTTACAACGTCAGGCAGAGCGGCCAACGGCCGCGAGAAGCGGAACTTAGCCCGCTGGTGCGCGCGAATTTTCATTTGACGGGTTGGGGCGGAGCAACGGGGCAACGGGCCGCCTTCCTTGACTGCCCTGAAAGCCCGTTTCTATAATTCTGAGGGAGGGTTCAAATGAAAAGATGTGCGGCGGCCGCTGGTCTACTCATAGTATTTTGCGTCGTCGCCAGCGCCCAAGGTACTCAGCCTCCGCAGAATGCCCCGAGCTCCCCGACTGCCAACTCGCAGGACACGATCAAGGTTAACGTTAACGTCGTTAACGTCCTGGCGACGGTTACGGACAAGAAGGGCCACATCGTGCTGGACCTTGGGCAGAAGGACTTCAAGTTATTCGAAGACAACCAACCCCAGACGATTCAATACTTCAGTCGCGAAACGGATTTGCCCCTGCGCATTGGCATCCTCATCGACACCAGCAACAGCGTTCGCGAGCGGCTTCACTTTGAGCAGGAGGCTGCGGTTGATTTTCTGAACCAAGCGCTGCGGCCCGGCGAGGACCAAGCCTTTGTCCTGGGTTTCGACGTCGAACCTCAGGTTGTGCAAGATTACACGGATGACGTGGACAAGCTTTCGACGGCCATTCGGAGCCTGCAGGCGGGAGGCACCACGGCGCTTTACGACGCAATCTATTACGCCTGCAAGCAGAAAATGATCATTGAGCCGCAGCCCCAACCTTATATTCGCCGCGTGCTCATCATCGTGAGCGACGGCCGCGACAACGAAAGCCAGCATTCGCGCGAGGAGGCACTGGCCATGGCGCGGCGCTCGGAGGCCGTCATTTACACCATCAGCACCAACAATAGCGGCGCCAGCTCCACCGAAGATACGGTTCGTGGTTCCGGCAGCCCTGGGGATAAAGTGCTCAAGTATTTCGCAGAGGAAACCGGCGGGCGCGTTTTCTTCCCATTTGAGGCTACTGATCTGGCTTCGAATTTTCAAGATATCGCGCGCGAGCTGCGGAGTCAGTACAGCTTGGGCTATGTTTCCACGAATCAGAAGCACGACGGCAGCTTCCGTACCATCTCAGTTACCGCCGCTGAGAAGGGCTACCACGTGCGGGCCAAGACCGGTTACTTCGCTCAGTCACCTTAGCGCGCGGCCTTTCGGCGCACAAAAAGGGGGCGCGGAAGAGTGTGGGCTAGCTGGAAGGCGCGTAGTAGCCACGACGAGCTTGGACGGTGTAATTCCCTTGCGTAACGCGAACCTTGATACGGCGGAACGCCCCGTTGTTGTTCTTGTTGGAAGACGTATAGCCTAGCAAGTATTGTGTCCGCAGTTCGTTCGCAATTTCCTCGAAGGCTTCTGAGGTATTGCGCGGATTGTTGGCGCGGATCACGCGGCCTCCGGTTTCAGAGGAGAGCTTGTTGAGGACTCCTTCGCCGCCATAGCCAAACCCTCCTCGCATATAAAAACCCCGGTCCGCGAGCAGGATCGAGTAAATGATCACGTCAGCCTTTTGGGCCATTTCCAGACTCTGGTCCAGCGTCAACCTACTGCCTTGGTCTTCGCCATCCGTCACCAGGATGATCACCTTGCGTCCCGATTCGTTGGCTAGCATATCGTGCGAAGCCAGATACACGGCGTCGTAGAGATGCGTGGCGCCGCCCGTGGTGGGAAACGTGCCGGGCATAGGTCCTCCGCCTCCGCCGTTGATCTGGGTTTCATCGATAGCGCGGTTGAGGTACGCGAGATCGCTCGTGAAGTCCTGCAGAAGCTCGACCTCGACGTCAAAGTGGATCACTGCGAAAGCGTCCTTGGGACGAAGCACTTCGCTGGCGAATTGCTTGGACGCAGCTTGCTCCGCCGGCAGCACTCGCTCCTGACTCGGACTGGTGTCAACGGCAAGCACGAGCGTCAAAGGCGTGTCCGTCTGTTTCGCGAAGTATTTGATCTCCTGAGGTACGTTGTCCTCCGTCAACTCGAAGTCGCCCTTATTGAGATCGGGAACCAGTCTCTTCTTGTCCCGGACCACCGCGTACACGTTAACAACGTTCACAGAAATCTTGAGCTGAGCCGCAGTGGGAGGCAGAGCCTGTTCTTGTTGCTGAGACTGCGGCCGCAACACGCTGACTGGAACAAGCGCCACGCAGCATGCCATCGCGACGAGGATAGCCTTGAGCTTCATTCGGAACACATCATTGATCATACGAACTCCGGCCAAGCAGTCTGTGGGTATGATGCAGGTCTGTGCGCGCGCGTTACTGACGGTGAACGCCGGTGTGCGGCGCCACAGACCGAGTGACTTGATTGAGAAACATGCCTAATTCTGTCCGACAAGTGAGCGAAGATCGCCGAGGCGTTTCGATGGCCGGCCGATTAGTACAAAAGATCGCCTTGACGCGGTTCGGTTGATGAATTTCATCACGCTTGATTGTTCCTCGGGAGAGAAAATTGTGATCCTCGGCGGAATCATTCTGACTGATGCCATCACTTTTTTCTTGACAAGCGAACTACCACTCACTATACATTGAAGCTGATAACGCGCTCCGCCGTTTCAGTCCGGCGGAAATTTTATAATGATGAGAGGAGAATAGAATGCCAGCGAAGAAGAAAGCCAAGAAGAAGAGATAAGCTTCTTCAAGGATTTTCGACTAGACGGTTCGGGGATGCAGCGATGCATCCCCGAGCTGTTTTATGGGCATTCTTCCTCGCCGCCACTGACCGGCCCGGCCGCCGAGGAGGCAGATTCCAGCGATATCCCATCAAGCGGCGGTTCCGTGCTGCGCAGAGCGCGTGGCACCTCATCGAGGGCCGGAAGTTCCCCAATGTCGCCGCCCACCACAGCTCCCAGATCCTTGAACCTTCGCGCCGCGGCCAGAACACGGCTTTCGAGCGAACCTACCGCCCGATTGTACCCATCTACTGCCTTCTTCAGTGCGGCGCCCGCATCACCAAAGTGCCCGGCGAACACCCGAAGCCGTTCGTATAGTTGGCGTCCAAGGTCGCCGACCTGCTGCGCGTTCTTCTCCACCTGCTCCTGGCGCCAACCGTAAGCCACGGAGTGGAGCAAGGCAATCAGAGTGGTTGGCGTAGCAATCACAACCCGCTTCTGCATCGCGTCTTCGATCAGTGAACGATCCTGCTCAAGAGCGGCGCTAAAGAAAGAATCGCCAGGAAGGAAAAGAACGACCAGCTCAGGCGAAGGTTGGAGTTGCTCCCAATAAGCCTTCCCGCCAAGCTGATTCATATGCATTCGTACCACACGCGCATAGTTTTCCAGAGCCTGGCGGCGGTCGTCCTCGTTCAAAGCCGCAACAGCGTCAAGAAACCCCTGTAAAGGCGCCTTGGCATCCACCGCAATTCGGCGGTCACCTGGCAACTTGACAATCAGGTCCGGGCGCAGCCGCCCGTTCTCATCCTGCAGCGACTCCTGCTCGGTGAAGTCGCAGTGTTCGGACATACCCGCAAGCTCGACGACGCGCCGCAACGTCAGCTCGCCCCAGCGGCCGCGGGCCTGCGAACCGCCTTTGAGCGCCGCACTCAAGGTTCCGGTCTCCCGTTGCAGCCTCTCACTGGCCACGAGCAGGTTCTTGATCTCGCTCGCCAGTCCGCCATAGGCTTCCGCTCTCGCCTTCTCCATCTGGTGAATCATTTCTCCGTAACTCTTCAGCGAGTCCCCAAGAGGCGCCACGAGCGATTCAATGGCTTGCTGGCGGGCTTTCAGTTCGCCTTCCGCCTGAGCGCGGAGCATACCGAACTTCTGGTCTGCAAGCTGCAGAAAGGTCTGGCTCTGGGAGGCCAGGATGTCACCCGAGAGCGCTTTGAAGGTCTCGGTGAGTTTCAGTTGGGCCTCGTTCAGCAGCCGGAGCTGTTGATCCAGATTCTTGCGCTCCGCTTCAAGTGACGTTTCGGCGATCGCCCTCGCCTTCTGCTCGCTTTCCAGCTTCTCACGCAGCTTCAGCATCTCGTGCCGCGCCTCGTCTTGCTGGCGACGCAGCATGCCGGCTTCAGCCTCAGCGGCCAAGGTGCGATGCTCGGTCCGGCGCAGGCGGACGAGTGCTACAACCCAGGCAACGGCAGCCCCAACCACCACGCCGACGGCGGCGAAGCTCCACTGATTCATAAGTGCACCTTAAACTTTTCCCAGCGAAGTTTGGACGGTCCAGATTCAGCTTATTGAGGATTACGGAATCTCGCTCTGAAACAAAAAAATCCGCGATTGCTCGTCGCCAGTGGCTCCTCCGTTCGGCTTCCCGCAAGAAGGCTGAGCAAGGTCGAAGCCTCCGAATCCTGGCGCGGTCTTTGGCCGCAACCAAAAGAAAAACTCACCACAGAGATTTTCTCCGTGTTCTCT
>JASHYZ010000104.1 GCA_030042795.1 Terriglobia bacterium
GAAATCCGGGGGAGCCGAGTAGTAATAAGCCTGTCCCAAAAGAGAATTATTCACAGCATCGCCGGGATTATCATCCAAAGAAGCCTTAAGCGACGTAATCGCGTTCGCATAATCCTTTCGCTGGAGCGCCACGAACCCAACCGTGCCGTTGAAGATTGCTCTCTTGGCTTTGACGTATTCAGTGAACTGTACGTCACTCACCTGGGCGGGCTTTTGGAGTTTCCCCAGAACGTCCAAGCCGTGTTTGGAGTAACTTTCGGCCTGCGACAACTGATCGCTCGCGTTGGCAGCTTTTGCGTTGTACACAAACGGAAACGCAAAACTCAAGTAGGTGAGAGCATCGAGATTATCTGGGTTGGCGGCAAGCGCCTTTCTTGCGGCGTCCATAGCCTTGGCGCTGTCGCCAAGTTGTTGATAGGCCGTCATCTCTTGGACATAGGCGGCATCTTTGAAGTCCGAGCTCGGGTATTTTTGAATCACGCCTTCGGCGAGCGTTATCTTCTTGTGGGGGTCCGTTTCCTTTGCTAACGCCTGGAAGGCGTCGTACTCTTCCCGGCTTTTCCATTGCGGTTGCTTCGGGGCCGCTTCTTGCGCGGCGGGCGCTTCCATTGCCGTGCGTGAGTCGGGGGGCGCCGCAAACGCTCTGGAGAGGGATCCCCCGCAAAACCATCCTGCCACTGCCGCTAAGCTCAAAAGTACAGTTACCCTTATTTTCATCTTCCCCATGACCTCAACATTTGTAGAATATGGGCCTCGAAAGCCGCCGTCAATGGCAGGCGGACCGCCTTGCGCAGGAGGCCGGCCCGGCTTAGTTCCAGATGCCGTGCGCAAGAGGTGCCGCAATTGAGATATCAAGACTCCGCAAACTTTTCAAGCGGAATCTCGCAGCATTCCCCTTTGCATAAAGTATAACATCCTGCTCCTTTAGATGCCGCAAACGTATGGACGCAATAACAACTTCTGATACCGTCGATCCAGGCGCTTGGCTCGCGATCGCCGCTGGCCGCCAACCGGCAGGATGAGCCGGGCGGGTTTGACGAATCCGCCTCCCTCGGCTAGACTCGCCGCGCGTGTTGTAGTTGACGTTGTGGCAGGGGTGGCAAGCCATTTAGGTCCGCGGCGGTCTGCCCTCTTGCCTCTGGAGCCACAGGAGACCGCTTGGCATTGCGCCCCGTCGATCTGGCCGTCGTGCTCGCTTATCTTGCTGGCATCACTTGGTTTGGCTCCAGCTTCCGCAAGCATCAGCGAACGCTTTCCGACTATTTTCTAGGGGGCCGCCAGCTTCCCTGGTGGGCGCTCGCCCTTTCGGTGGTCTCCGCCGAAACGAGCATTTTGACGATCGTTAGCACGCCGGGCATCTCCTACCGCTCTAACTTCGGTTTCCTTCAGCTCATTCTTGGGTACCTCGTGGGCCGAGTCGTTGTAGCCTTTGTGTTGATTCCCCGTTATTTCTCCGGGGAGCTTTTCACGGCCTACCAGTTTGTGGAGCGCCGCTTCGGACGTGCCGTTAAGCTCTTCACGGCTGTCCTGTTCCTGACGACGCGGGCCTTGGCCGAAGGCGTCCGAGTCTTTGCCATCGCCATCGTGATTCAGGTGGCATTCCCCTCAGAGGTGTCGGTAGCAGTGGCCATCATTGTTGCGCTGACTCTGTTCTATACGTTTCAAGGCGGCCTGGCGGCAGTTATTTGGACCGACGTCATCCAGCTTTCAATATACCTTTCAGGAACCGCGGTCGCACTTTTCGTGGCGTTGCACGGTATTCACGGCGGCTGGCCGCAGGTGCGAGAGATTGCGCAGTTGGCTGGCGGCAAATTCCACTTGTTCGATTTTCATTTCGATCTCCACGATCCTTATCTCTTCTGGTCCGGCCTGGTGGGCGGCGCGTTCCTCACTAGTGCCAGCCACGGCACAGACCAACTGATTGTTCAGCGGCTGCTGGCCGCGCGCAACAAGCGGCAGAGCCAGGCGGCGCTGCTTTCAAGCGGCATCGTGATCCTCGGCCAGTTTGCACTTTTCCTCACCGTAGGTGTGGTGCTCTTCGCCTACTACCGGCAGTCTCCGCCCGCAGTGCCCTTCACACGCGCTGACCAGGTGTTCCCGGCCTTCGTGGTGAACGCGCTTCCCAGCGGCCTCGCCGGGCTTCTCATGGCCGCGATCCTGGCTGCCGGCATGGCGAACCTCAGCGCAGCATTGAACTCGCTGGCTTCGAGCTCCATCGTGGATTTCTACAAGCCCTTCTTCAACCCAACTGCCAGCGAACAGCATTCACTTAGGTTGTCTCGTTACTCTACTGTGGCTTGGGGCGCTGTGCTGATCGTGATTGCATTCGCCGCAGCGCACCTTCATCAAAGTGTGCTCGAACTGGCGCTTACAATTGCTTCGGTACCCTACGGCAGCATGCTTGGGATTTTCCTCTTGGGCGCCCTCACACTGCGAACCACACCGGCTGGTGCACTAACGGGCGCTGTCGCCGGCCTCGCCACGCTCGTCGTAGTGATTTCATTCACCTCGATTGCGTGGACGTGGTATGTCCCCATCGGGACTTCGATCACCTTCGCGATCGGATGGGCCGTCAGTGTGCTGTCGAGCCGCCGGATGCGTTCGCAAGCCAGCTAGACCCGAACGGAAGACGGGCTTTCTCCTGGCTCACCCCATCGGCGCTGCTGCGGGCGTAGGACGCGAGATAGCGTCGTGGGCAGCCGCCTGCCCAGTGCGAATCACGTCTGAGATTCCTATGCCGGAGTAGGCGTTGCCGGCCAGATAGAGGCCCGGATGTTCGCCGAGACGTTCGGCAGTCGCGCGCAGACGCTCGGCATGACCCACCTCATATTGCGCCATAGCGTTCGGCCAACGGTAGATGCGCGAGGCAAGAGGTTGGTCGCTGACTCCCAGAATAGAGGCCAGTTCGTCGCGCACAATTTGCAGAATATCGTCGTCACTTGCGTCGAGAATTGCCGAATCGCGCGAGCCGCCAAGAAAACAACGCAGGAGAGCCCGATTCGCGGGCGCGCAATGATCGAACTTGGCGTGAACGAAGGTACAGGCCAACAACCTTCGACGTTCCGTCCGCGGCACCAAGAAGCCGAATCCCTGTGGCAGACGCGAGCGCAGACCTCCATCAAAAACCAGGGCCACGGTGACTGCCGAGTTGTAGGGAATACCGTTCAAGGATGCTGCTAGAGAGTGGTCAAGACTTGCCAGCAGCTTGGCGACCGCCCAGGTTGGAATCGCCAGGATCACGGAATCTGCCTCGCGGCTGGAGCCATCCTCGAACACCAGGCGATAACCACGCCCGTCGTGCGATCGGCCTGACTCTTCCACCCGAACAACACGCCGCCGCAATTCTACGCGACAGCTTTCGATGCGTCCGGCCAAAGCTTCTACCAGGCTTCCAAGGCCGTCCCGGAGCGACGTGAAAATGGGCCGGCGCGCATCTCCACTCATCTGTTTCCGCAGCGCGAGGCCGGCCCGTGTCAAGCTGCCATACTTCGTTTCCAAATCTCGAAAGCGCGACAGGACTGAACGCACGCTCAGGCGTACAGGGTCACCGCCGTAAACGCCTGCCAGCAGCGGCTCCGTGATGCTGTCCAGCATGCCAGATCCGAAATGGCGCGAGATGAAGCTGGCTACCGATTCGTCGCCTTCCGGCGGCGAACCGCCCGGGGGATGTCCCGTGAGCCACTCACGAACAATGGCGATTTTGCTGCTGAAAGGAATCAACGGAGTGCTGAGCACCGGCCAAAGCCGCGACGGCACCATCAGCATGAGGCCGTCCGGCAAGGGCCGCAAGCGGCCGCGATGAAGAATGTAAGTGCGTCGCCCGGCGTCGTTCGAGCCGATAAGAGAATCGCCGAGCCCAAGTTCCCTGGCTAGCGTCGCAGCCTCGGGTTTCTCGGTGAGAAAGCTATCGGGGCCAGCTTCGATGACGCAGCCCGCGGCGAGATCGGTTTGGACTACGCCGCCAAGCCGGTCGCTCCCCTCGATCAGGCATTCATCAATGAGCGCCCCTTGGCGCTTGGCTTGGCCGAGGCGATAGGCCGCGGTGAGCCCAGCCATGCCGCCGCCAACCACCACGACGCGTTGAGGTTCGTCATTAAGCATCAGAATCCGTCGCTTGAGGTAGAGGCGGCTTCATGCCGCTATGAATTGGCGGGGTAAGCCCGCCTCACGCCGATTCATGCGGTCTCGTTCAACCTTAGCTTGGCACTTACGCTAGCGTCAATCGGAGTACGGCGATGGTAGCCGCCAGTTGGCGAGCTTAACTCGCCGCTAGAAACTCAAACTGCACCACTACGATACCGGTACCGGTGTCATTTGAACGCCCCGAACGAAGTCATTCCCGCGAAAGCGGGAATCCACTTTCTTGATACTTTCTTTTTCCAAGGACTTCTTGCAATGGATTCCCGCCTTCGCGGGAATGATGGCGTATCGAGGGGGGTTCCAACCAGCAAACAATACCAGTATGCAAGAGCTTATGGTACTGTCAACGGCGCGCGACTTAGGCTAAGCTACCGATTATGGCTGTCACTAACACTCGGGCAAAGCCGAAAGACTCCAAGCGCGTGGAATCATGGGTCTATGGGGTGCTGAACCCGCTCATTGAGGCCGTAAGCCGCGAAGTGGCTTTCCTTGAAGAGGGCAACTTGACCTGGAGGAATTACTCCCGGCACTGCGAGCACCTGCGTCCTATCGTTGAATACATCGCGGGGGACCAGCTTCCGGTGTATGGGGATTTTCTAGCCAACGAGCAAGCGGGATTCAAAGACCGGTTTGTTGAGCACGATCGCAAGCTTGCGGCCACTGAGGCAGCAGCAACGGATGCCTATCACGTCTTGATTGAACCGAAGGCTTTCGAGAAGCAGATCGAGCAGTCGCTTGAAGAGTTTGAGTCGCGCGTTGGTTCTCGCGAGCCCGGATACCGCAAGAGTCTAATCCCGACGGCGGAGAGTCTGGCAAGGGCCGTCGCGGAGCTTCTGGTGAATCGTGCGGACGACTTGCCTTACCACCATTCAACAAAGAAATTCTGGCAGGACCATCGGGAGCAGTACCAAAGGTTCCGGAAAGACCCAGCGTTTGGCGCGCTAAATCGGGCCGCGAGTGCGCTTAAAGAAACATCGAGCGCGCTGAAAGACGCTCTCGTAAGCCACCGTCTCGACTTGTGCGGCGTTCACGATATTCCCGCCACGCCTTCAACAGCGACGTAGTCTAACAGTTCGTTGAAAAACTCGTCCAAACTGTCATTCCGAGGAGCCCAAGGCGCCTTGGTTTGTTCGTCCTCAATTTCGTGCCAAGGGGCGCGCAGTCCGGGTCCGGCTTTGCTTGGCCACAGCATCCGAGGCTGACATGGGACGACTTCTTTGTTGTTTTACTATATACAATTAATTAAACTATGAACCGGTGATCACATGTTATTTTATTGCCGCGTTGCCAAGAAGCAGGAGCAAAACGTAAGCGAACATATGCGGGAACGTTCGTGCGCAGCGAGGCGACCGGTCCAGTACTTCGGCCCAATGCTTCGGCTAGGACGCAAGACGCCGTTGGGAAGCGTGCGGATTACCTGCGGATCGCAGGCGGCTGGTCTAAAATGGCGGACCAAGCCACTCCCAAAAATCGCGAAATGAAGGAAGAACCCACGATCTCATTGATAATAAAGGAGCAATTTGGGGAACCCACGATGTTTATGAAAACAAATAACTTAACCAGCATTTGCCACGGTGTTGTTGATGGCTAAGGACTTACGAGGAGGCAGCCAGACCGACCACGAACATTCGGCCGGTTGCAAGCAACCACTCGGGCGCTAACCCGCATTCAGCCGGCTTTTGCCGCCTAGGCTATTCGCAGCCGGTGCTTCCTGCTTCTCGAGGTCGATCTGATGCAGGTGAATAATTTCACCCGTCTCGGGGTTCATCTCGGGTGTGATTTGATAGCTCTCGCGGATGACGGCGTAGCCTTGCTCCGTCATCTCCAGCACGCGCCGGTGAAACAGGTCGGCATCCCATTCTCTAATCGTCATTGTGGTGGTCATTGAAGGTTCCTGTCGGCTGGCCTTTGGAGCGGGCGCGGGAACGGTTGTTCGCCACGCCCCTTCTCGCCGTTGAACAAGCTACTTGATTGCGATGGCAATCCCTCTTGCCGGTGCGGCCTTCGGCAGGTCGAGCGAGAGAATGCCGTCTTTCAGCGTTGCTTTCACCTTCTCTCCCTCAACTGCGGCCGGCAGGTCGATCATACGTAGGATCCGGTCGGAACAGCGCTCGGAGAAAATCGTGTTTTCCTTACGCGGCTCTCCTTCTCTCTTGCCTGCAATCGTCACCCGCGCACCATCCACGCTAACTTCCAGCTCGTCTGTCCGGAAGCCAGGAACTTCCGCGCGGAGGGTGAAGTTTTGTGCAGACTCAGCAACCTCTACATGAGCCGGATGAAGCAACTCTGACTCTGCATGGAACCAGTCTTCGAGGTCACGCCCGAACATGGATCCATGACTCTCGAAGAGCTCGAAGGCGCGACGCGCGATCGCGTCATAAGTCTTTGCGACCTCCTCGACAAGGTCAGCCGGTTCCACCAGTCTCAGGCTAGTTGGCTCTTCTTTCTCCATTTGCAATCCTGCCTGTGACATCGTTTTCACTCCTTTCAGGGTATGTGTCCGACACTCCGCACTCTCGGGCCGGAGTGCGAACCTCCGCCAGTCTACAAAGTCACACGGCCCGAGTCTGTGACCTTCGTCACCTTGCTGCAGTGCGATACGGTACAATGACGTGGGCTCAGTGCGCACAGCTCTGCAGGAGAGGCGCATGTCGTAAGTGCAGGGACGCAGAAGCCAGAAATCACTCATGGCAGGCGATCGCAACAGCGAAACAATGCAAACAGCCTCGGAGGCATCCGCCCTGGCGCAAGATCAGGCCATCTTTGAGAAACTCTTCGAATCCTTGCCGGATGGCATCGTCGAAACCACCGCGCGCGGCCGAATCGTGCGCGTCAATGCGCAAGCGGAGAAGATGCTGGGCTACGAGCGCGGCGAACTAGCCGGGCAACCCATCAATCTCCTGGTTCCGGAACGTTACCGCGAAGCTCACATCGGCCATACACAGCATTACGCGGACGAGCCCCGCACCCGCCCGATGGGAGCGGGCCTCGAACTTTACGCGCGGCGGAAGGATGGCGGTGAGTTTCCAGTTGACATTATGCTGAGTCCGGTCGAAGCGCGGGACGGTGTGCACGTCCTGGCAGTAATCCGCGACATCACGGGGCGCAAGCAGGCTGAAGACGCTTTGCGCAAAAGCGAGGCGGAGCTGCGGTCCATCATTGAAAGCGTCGAGGATTACGCGATCTTCATGCTCGATCCGGAAGGCCGGGTGATCAGTTGGAGCCCGGGTGCGGAGCGCCTTAAGGGATACCGCACCGAGGAGATCCTGGGTCAACACTTTTCCCGTTTTTATCTCCCCGAGGACGTCGAGCGCGGCAAGCCGGCGCACCAATTGCAAATGGCCGCCCAGCGGGGACGCGTGGAGGATGAGGGCTGGCGCCTGCGCAAAGATGGTTCGCGGTTTTGGGCCAACGTCGTGATCACGACCGTGCGCGACCAGAGCGGGCGCCTGCACGGTTTCACGAAGGTCACGCGGGATTTCACTGAGCGCAAGCAGGGCGAAGAGGCCTTGCTTCTGCAAGTCACCAACACTCTAGTTTCGAGCCTGGATATTCGGCGGCTCTTCTCCGCAATCTCGGCCAGCCTCCACCAAGTGGCGGCCCACGAATTCGCTGCTCTCGCGATTTACGATTCCGCCATTGCTATGCTGCGGCTCCATATTCTCGATGCGCCGAACCGTGTTAACCTGCCGCGAGAGGAGCAAGCCTTGCCGGTCAAGGACTCGCTATTCGGCGAGGTGTTCACCTCGCGGGAGCCGGTCTTAGCGGGGCGGCCGGAGGAGTTCGAGCGCCTCACCTGCGAGTTCACGGCCCGATGTGTGCAGGCTGGCATGAAGGCGGGGTGTTGGCTGCCACTCGTCAGCAGGGGCTGTGTGGTAGGCACTCTAATGGTGGGCCGCGAGCGCGAGAAGGCGTTCAGCGAGGCCGACGTACGTATCCTGGCGCATGTCGCAGGCCAGGTGGCGCTGGCCCTGGATAATGCGGAGGCTTTTCGCCGGGTCAGCGAACTTAAGGACCGGCTGGTCGAAGAGAAGGCCTATCTTGAGGAGGAACTGCGGACTGAATACAACTTTGAGGAAATTGTGGGTGAGAGCCCGGCGCTAAGGCGGGCTCTGAAGCAGGTTGAGGCGGTGGCGCCCACTGACGCTACGGCGTTGGTGCTGGGCGAGACAGGAACCGGCAAGGAGCTCATCGCGCGGGCCATCCATAACCTAAGCACCCGTAAGGAGCGCACCTTCATCAAGCTGAACTGCGCTGCCATCCCGAGCGGTCTGCTGGAAAGCGAACTTTTCGGCCACGAGAAGGGTGCTTTCACGGGCGCCATTTCGCAGAAGATCGGGCGGCTCGAGCTCGCTCACCAAGGCACGCTATTTCTGGATGAGGTGGGTGACATCCCCCTCGAACTTCAGCCCAAGCTCCTCCGCGCCCTGCAAGAGAAGGAATTTGAACGTCTGGGCAGCACCCGCACGATCCCCGTGGATGTGCGGCTGATTGCGGCTACCAAT
Source organism: Terriglobia bacterium (assembly GCA_030042795.1). The sequence goes on from JASHYZ010000104.1 coordinate 8,646, forward strand.
CGCGATCTGGCGCAGATGGTGAAGGAGCGCCAATTTCGCAGTGACTTGTACTACCGCCTCCGCGTCTTTCCCATCCACGTTGCCCCACTGCGGGAGCGGACGGGCGACATCCCCATTCTGGTGCACCATTTCGTTCAGAAGCATGCGCGGCGGATGAACAAGCGGATTGAAGTCATTCCCCCGGAGACGATGCGGGCTCTCGAGCGCTGGCCCTGGCCGGGAAACGTTCGGGAGCTTGAAAACTTCATCGAAAGGGCCGTGATTCTCTCTTCCGGCCGTGTGCTGCAAGCGCCGCTCGCTGAGCTGGCTGTGGCAGCGGAGTCCGCCGAGCGAAGTAACCAGCCCGGAACCCTAGAGGCCGCGGAACGCGAGCACATCCTTCGCGTGCTTCGCGAGGCGCGCGGCGTGATCGCAGGTCCGAACGGTGCCGCAGCCCGTCTCGGCCTAAAGCGGACTACGCTGAACTCGAAAATGCGCAGACTGGGGATCCATCGCCAGCACTATTCTGATCGCATTTCGTCAGGTGACGAGATGTGATCGTCGTCACGCCTCTCTGTGATTAGTCTCCCTTAACTCCAAGTTCGGTCCTGAGCCTTCTAGCCGCTGGACTTAAAGCGCATATGGCAGTTTGGACGAGTGCGTGCCTTTCTCTAGAGTGAGGGACACGTCGGGCGGCCAGAAGCGAATTTGGGGCCGTTGGCCGGCCCCGCGCACGACTCGCATTCGGATGATCGGGGACGGACACCATGCTCAGAATCACGCTGGTTTCAGAATCCGTGCCACTCATGCTTAGGTTGGAAGGCAAGCTGACCGGGCCTTGGGTGAGCGAACTGGCGCGTTCGTGGGACGAGCTCCGCCGCGCCGCGCCTCAACGCCCGGTGGTCGTGGATCTCTCGGACGTAACATACGTCAGCCGCGACGGCAAGGCGCTGCTCGAGTCGATGTGGAGGCAAGGTGCCAAGCTTGAAAGCTGCTCGCTCGGCACACAATTTCTTCTCAATGAAATCCGCAACGGATCCAAATGAAACGGTCTCAAAAAATGGAGGATGACGATGGCAGCCCCATATGGTTTGGAAGCTTCGCGAAATTGCGAGGAGTGCCCGCTCAAGGGGGACGGTTTCTTCTGTAATCTGCCGCAATCCACTCTGAAAGCCTTGGATGCCGTACGGCTCACGAACAGGTATCCCGAGGGAGCTATCCTGTTTGTCGAGCAGGAAGCCCCTCGTGGAGTATTCGTGCTCTGCAAGGGACGCATCAAGCTGTCCATGACTTCGAGCGAAGGGAAGACCGTAATCCTGAGGATCCTTCAGCCCGGCGAGGTCTTGGGCCTGCACGCTGTCGTTTCCGGCCGACCCTACGAGGCCACTGCGACCACCCTCGAGCCTTGCCAGGTTAACTTCGTCCGCAGGGAAGATTTTCGGCGTTTCTTAAGCCAGCAAGCTGAGGCGATGCTACGCGCTGTGGAGCAGCTCAGCAACAGCTACGAGGCAGCTTGCACGCAGATTCGTTCCCTTGGCTTGGCCCATTCAGCGTCCGAGAAACTTGCGAGATTCTTGCTTCAATCGTCGGCCGCGGAGGACCAAACAAACCAGGGGAGCCGAGTGCGCATGACCATGACTCACGAAGAGATTGGCCAAGCCATCGGAACCTCCCGCGAAACGGTGACACGGACCTTCGCCGAGTTCAAGAAAAATCATCTGGTGGCGGTGCACGGCTCCATAATCACGATTCCTAACCGGGCAACCCTGGCGACTCTTGCCGACCCATAGGCTGCTGAGTTTGTGTGAAAACTCGTGGATTCCCGCTCCCTGCTTTCGCGGGGACAAGCTTCGCGGGAATAACTGCATCCGAATAGGACCTCTAAGTCAACGCTGTCACCCCCGCGGAAGCGGGGGTCCACCTCGCATAGGCGCCATACACGAGTTCTCACACAGATTCTGCTGCACCGCTTGGCTTGGCGACTTGTCCCGACGAGGCTCGAACGACACTCGCTACGAGATTCGAGGCGTGCACTTATTCTGGCTACCCAAGGACACCGGGAACGGCAGGCTCAGCCCGCAAAATTGGGTGCTCGTGTCCGGTGCGCACTTCGGTGTGCTCCATAGATTCTGCTGGCTCGTGAACCGCCAGTACCGGACAGGGTCCCATCTGCAGGATCCTGTGCGTTGTGGAACCGAACAAACCCAAGTCGAGTAGACCACGGCCGCGCACGCCCATGATAACCAAGTCGCTCTGCGCTTCAGACGCCAGTCGCACGATCTCCTGATAAGGTCGGCCGGCTCGAACCGCGGGAGTAACGGAGCACCAGTTGGGAACGTCGGCCGGTATCAGTTTTCTGAGTTTCCGTAACGTCTCGATTCTGCGCTGCTCGAGTTGTCGGGCTGTGCCTGCGTTGTCGAGGACGTGCAGCAGAGTGAGTTCGGCATTGTACTCCATGGCGAGTGAGAAGGCATAGCTCAACGCATGATGCGCGTTGTCCGAAAAGTCCGTGCAATAGAGAATCCTCCGGAGTTGCACCGGATCCGGACCTTCAGTGCCGTTTATGAAGTCATGCTCGGGCTTGCGCACGACCAGCACGGGGCAGTGCGCTCTAGGCAACACCCTTTCCGTCACTGATCCTACAGTCAAGCGATCGAAGCCATGGCGCCCGTGCGTTCCCATCACAATCAGGTCGACTTGATTGTTGTTGGCAAAGGTGAGGATGGAATCCGGCAGCAGTATACCCTCCTGCACCACCAGCTTGGGCTCTACCCCGCTGCGGCCATGTCTCTGTGCGAAGTCGAAGAGGCGCTTTTCAGCCTCCTGGTTCGTCCCGGCACACATGCCCACATCGGGCATCGGAAAGGCGCAGTACGGGTAGAGCACTTGGATCGGCTGCACGACATGTTGGAGGAATAACTCCGCCTGGTATTGTTTCGCCAGCGAGTGGGCGTATTTACAGGCCCTTGCGGAAAACTCCGAGAAATCGACAGGACACAGAATCCGCTCAAACTTGGTCATGGCAGGCATCCTCCTTGCTTGGCCGGTCAAATGCTAATCGTGGCCTTGCCAATCTGCAGCATTAGGCTAACCGTTCCAGACCGGCGCCAACCGTGACGTTCGTTACGCCCAGTGGTGACGGCGGTCACCGGGCGGACGCCATCATGCCTGGATTTGCTGCCCACATTCGCGTTGCCAACCGGCGAGCGAAATATTCGCTAAGCTGCGGCCTCCTGCGCTGTCCCAAACGGAAGGACCTGAACGATCACTCGGCAAGGAGCATGATTAGTAATGTATTCCACCGTGGAACCCAGCAAGGCCTTAGCAGCACGCGACTTCTTGGGACGGTAACCCAGGACTAGCAATTCCGCTCCCAGCTCTTCGGCTTCACGCACGAGAACAGGTCCCGCCTCCCGTCCTCGAACCAGCCGGGTCGAAATCTCCTCACCAAATTCATGGCGCGCGACTCGTTGCGCCTCCGCGAGCAGCTCGCGGCCTGGCCGGTCCAAGACATCGGCGTCTGCATCAAGGGGCAATCCGAGCCCCACCTCAACTACATGCAAGGCCACCACCTCTGACTGGGTACCTCTCGACATCTCCCAAGCCAGCCTGATCAAGCTATCGATGTGTTCTCGGTCTTGTACCGCCACCAATATCCTCTTGTTTTTCATGGGTACCTCTTATCTTTTGGTTGACTTCATGATTACTTTGCCGGAACGACCCGCAAAAGGATGTGATCAACATCATCATAGATCGTGACACGCCTCATAGAAGTCTTCGGTTCAGCGGGCGCTGAATCAAGGCGAGTCATCATCAGGCTGTGGGCAGCGCAAGTGCTTGTGACGCCCCTCACTGTGCCGTTCCGCCGTGGAAAGCAGTCTGGTTAGGAATTAGACATAAGGAAATGTCGAGCTTTTTCATCCGTGGAGGGACCTATGGCAACAAGTTTGGTAGTGAGCGGAGTGCGCTGGATTGCCCGTGGCTGGAGCATTCTCAGCATTTTGTTTGTCGGTGTCTTTGCTGTCGGCGAAATCCTGGGCGGCGCCAACCCGGGCGGCCCGACGCGCCAGGAGTGGCTCGGTCTCGCGTTCTGGCCCATCGGGGTGGTGATTGGGCTGTTTGTCGCCTGGCATCGTGAGACACTTGGGGGATTGCTGGCCTTGGGATGTCTCGTGGCGTTCTACGCCTGGAACCTGTTCCGCTCTGGACATTTACCCCGAGACCCGTTCTTCTTTTTGGTAGCCGCGCCGGGTCTCCTATTCTTCGTTTTAGGGTTTCTGTCTCATCATCACCACGCTATGGTGCACAGAACCTGACCCATATGCTGCGATCGCCACTCAGTGTGACGGGGCTCACAAATCATCGTGACCAGATTCACTGTAATCCGCATGTACCTAACCGATAGTTTAGGTGGGAAAGAGATAGTGGCTACGCCTCAAGCCTGGATTTCTGAGGTGTAGCTGCGAGCGGTGGGGAGGTGGCTATGCGAATGATTTACATCATTGGGGTGCTAGAACTCGCTGCGATGGTCGGCCTGGCGCAAGGACGGCAGCAGCAACCGCAGCAGGGTTCACAGACGCCTTCCGCGGCAGCCACGCCGTCAGTGGCGAATCCGCACTACGCCATCACGGATGAGGACAGAAACCGCAAGAACCCGGTGGATTTCACCGAACTCACCGTGGAAAGGGGTAGGAAGCTATTCGAGTCTCAGTGTGCCATGTGCCATGGCGAGAAGGCCGATGGTAAAGGGGAAGTGGCTCAGGAAATGCAACTCGCTCTCCCGGACTTCACCAAAGCCGAGACGTTGAAAGGAAGGACGGACGGCGAGCTATTCAAGATTATCAGCCTTGGGAATCCGGTCATGCCGGCACAGGACAAGCGCATGAAAGACATTCACGTATGGGAGCTCGTCAATTTTCTGCGCGCTGCAGGCGGCGCAGTTCCGGCGAAGTCAACAGGCAAAGAATTGAGTGACGAACGCTACGCCGAAGTTCCGCAGCACTAATCGGTTTAGCGAGATCCACACAAATCTGGCACGCCCGGCGGTGCAGGGCAAAGGAGGTAACCTATGAACGCATATCTATACACTTGGATGGTGCTGGCAGTGGTAGTGCTCATTCTGGCGGTTTATCGCATCACCCTCGGAAGTCACGACGATCTCGTGGTGCACCTGGCACCCAGCGAGGGCGCGCTTCCCGCCAGCCAGCAACTGCGCACCCGGAAGATCAACTTTCTAGACCGTTGGGGTCCGGCACTCACGATTTTGGCTGTGATCTACGGCCTGACGATTTTGGGCGTGTACTTTTACCACCTGTGGTTCAGCGGCTATGAGATTCCGACCCACTGAGCCATCGCGTTGGACCTGAGGGGCGGATCGCTATGACAGATGCTTCTGACGGCCAGCGCGAAACTCTCAAGTTCATCTGATTCCCCCTGTTTGGTCGAGAACGAGAGGGCAGGTCTGGACACGGCCTGCCCTTCGCTCGACTCATGCCCTGCACCCTTCGCCCGTGGCAACCGGATGCCACACTTCTTGTCTCTGGCCACCGGCGGCGTCTCTTGAGCCGTGAGGAGGAAGAAGCGTTCTTTGCAGCGTGCGCGAGCAACAGTCCTGATGCGGCGATTCCTTGCGCGAGGCTTGAAAACCCCGCTGATCTTCACCGCCGAGAATCACATGGACTTTGTCGGCGCCTTTACCGGATTGCGCAGGATTGAGCAAACCAAATCGCGATTCTGACTGGAACGGGGTGTAGAATTCATTTCCCCTGAAGACCAACTACGGAGCGCTTAGGCGCCCTTCGCCGCCGCCGCGCCGGTCGGGACATTTACATTGCCTGATAAATGTGGACTAAAGGTCAAGGGTTGCGGTGACGCTGTTGTCGCCTGAGAAGCTTTCCAAGCGGAATCCCACCCTCTCGAAGAGGCGTTGCGTCTCGATATTCTCAGCAAGTATTTCAGCGCTAAGCCGCGCCCAGCCTTCGGCCCGGGCGACCTCGACAAGATTACGGAGCATGGCCGAGCCCAGCCCGCGACGCTGAAACCGGTCGCTCACCACGATGGCAACTTCACCTTCGCGGCTCCCATGCTGCCTGCTCAGCCGGGCGACGCCGGCAATTTCGTGTTGGCCGTTCGTCGGGTCTTTATGATCAGCCACCAGCGCCATCTCGCGGTCGTAGTCGATGAAGCAAATACGGGTGAGGCGCTCGTGGGCAATCCGCTGATCTAACCGTATCATCCGGAAATAGCGCATGTAGACGCTGCGCTCGGAAAGCTCCCGGTGAAACCTCACCATCAGCGGCTCATCCTCGGGACGAATCGGCCGCACGGTAAGGGACGCTCCGTCCTTAGTAGTTACCGAAAAGGCGTAGTGAGCGGGATAAGGTCGAATCACCGGTCTCGGGAGTTGGTCGTCTTTCACTGAGGCGGGATGGAAGACAACGCGGGCGTCGAGTGCGATCAATCCGTCGGCCGACGCCAGGAGTGGATTGATGTCAATCTCCCGCAGGCGCGGCTGTTCCACCACGAGCTGGCTAAAGCGTACCAGCAACTGCTCGAGCCCTCCCAAGTCGACCGCTTTCCGACCCCGCACGCCCTGGAGCGCCTTGTAGATTAAGGTTTGCTCCATCATCCGCCTGGCCAAGGTTGTATTAAGCGGTGGCAGCGCCAGAGCGCGGTCTCGATACACTTCCACCAGTTGACCCCCAGCCCCGAAGAGCAGCACCGGCCCAAATTGCGCGTCGATGGAGCTGCCGACGATCAGTTCGTAACCCTCCCGCCGGATCATGGGCTGGACAGTCACGCCGAGAAAGTGCTCGGCGCCGGCCTTGGCCACCACCGATGATTGAATAGCCTTGAAAGCGTCCCGGACAGCAGACTCACTCTTGAGGCCGAGCTGGACGCCGCCCACGTCGGTCTTGTGCGTAATGGTTTCGGAATGCAGTTTGAGCGCCACCGGGAAGCCCAGCCCTCGGGCGATCTGCGCCGCTTCTTCCGCGTCTTTAGCAATGCGGGTCTCAACAGTGGGGATGCCGTACGCTTGCAGCAGTTGCTTCGATTCGAACTCGGTCAGCAGCGTCCGATCCGCTTTCTGCGCGGTCTCGATCAGGCGACTCACCCGGTCGCTCTCCTGCGTGCTTGGGCTGGAGTCGGACACCAGAGCTGGCGTCTCATAGAGACCGCGCAGGTTATAGGCGTAGCGCCACATGTACTGGAAAATTCGCACTGCCGTATCCGGATATGTGAACGTAGGGATGCCAGCACGGGCCAGGATGGACTCGCCTGCCGCCACTGAGGCGCCTCCCATCCAGCTCGCGATGAGGGGCTTGCCGTCCAGCTTGGCAAGCGCCTTCAGCTTATCGGCCGTCTGGGTGGGATCGGTCATCGCCTGCGGAGTCAGGATGACTACCAGCCCGTCATTGTTGGGATCCTTCGACACTGCGTCTACGGCTTTCATGTAGCGCTCCGAGTCAGCATCCCCCAGCACATCGACAGGATTTTGATGGCTCCAATGCGGAGGTAGAAACTCGTTCAACTTAGCCACTGTGTTTTCCGAAAGCTGGGCGAGTTCACCACCGTGAGTGATGAGCGAGTCAGTTGCCAGCACGCCCGGTCCACCCGCGTTGGTCACGATCGCCAAGCGTGGCCCGCCAGGCCGGGGCTGCTTGGCGAGGACATCCGCCATGTAGAACAGGTCGGCGATAGAGTGTACCCGCAGCACGCCGGAGCGGCGGAAAGCCGCATCCAGCACGGCGTCGCTTCCGGCGAGCGCGCCCGTATGTGACGCCGCGGCCCGAGCCGCCGCTTCGCTCGATCCCGCCTTGATCACGATGATGGGCTTGCTGAGAGCCACCTCGCGGGCGGCGGAGAGAAACGATGCCGGGTTGCCGATAGACTCCATGTAGAGGATGATCGAGTGGGTGCGCGGGTCCTCTCCGAGATAATCGATCATTTCTCCCCAACCTACATCGGCCATCGACCCGATCGACACGAAGGCACTGAAGCCGACCTGCTCGCGCAGGCTCCAGTCGAGAATCGCCGTGCACAGCGCTCCGCTCTGGCTGATGAATCCCACGCTGCCTGGCCGTGCCATGGTGCTGGCGAAAGTGGCATTGAGCCCGGTTAGCGGGCTCATCAGCCCAAGGCAGTTCGGGCCGATGATCCGCATGTGTCCGCGATACGCCTCAGCCAGGACCTGTCCCTCAAGCTCCGCTCCCTCTGCCCCGCACTCCTTGAATCCGGCCGAGATGATGATCGCCGCCGGCACCGATGCATTCGTGCACTCGTTCACCACCTTCGGAACCGTGGCGGCCGGCGTCACGATTACCGCCAGGTCTACTAGCTCCGGTACCGCGGCGATGTTCGGATAGCATCGAATGCCCAGCACGCTCGTGCGTTTGGGATTCACCGGGAAAACGGTCCCGCCGAAAGGGCTGCTAATCAGGTTCCACAGCACCGTGCGGCCCACGCTGCCCGCTGATTCGGTGGCACCGATCACGGCGACAGACCGAGGCAAGAAAAATGGCTTCAGCGGCTGAGACCGGGCGGACAGGACGTCGTGAGCCATCCCAGGGAGCGGGGTGGTTGTGCGATGAGTGCTCATAGTCTCTTATATCTCACAGACTCATTTTTTTGATCTGAAGGCAAAGTATCTGTGATCGCCGTCACAGGCCTCGTGCTGCCGGAAGCCTGTCAGGAACAGCGTGACCGGAATCACTGCGCAGAATCGTCATGCGCCTCAAGCTAATAAAGTCCTGCCCTGGCTTTGCTCCGCGGAGTTCGAGCCAGGGAAAGTCATCAGGAGGTGGACTATGATTGAAGGCAAACTCACCTTGACAATCCCGGGCGGACCCGGACGGCAGTTTGTAGCTGTCTCAGACACCGGCCATGCTTTGGTGATGGATGACGCTGAAGGTCACACCGCCGCCAAGCCCATCGAGTTGGTCTTGCTGGCGCTCGGCGGCTGCGAGGCTTTCGACGTGATCGGGATCTTGCGCAAAAAGCGGCAGAGGGTAACAAGCTACGAGATCGAGCTACGCGCCGAGCAGAACCCGGAGCCTCCGAACTACTTCACTCACGTCGAGATCAGGCACCGCTTGTGCGGCGATATCGATCCCAAGGCCGTCGAGCGGGCATTGTACCTGTCGGAAACCAAGTATTGCTCTGTGGGGCCATGATCTCGAAGACCGCCAGGATCAATAACACATTTGAGATTCTTGAGGAGGCCGCTCCCGAGCATGCCTCACATCTGGCTGAGGTCTGCACATGACGCGCACGCGGGCCGCAGCCGTCGGCGCTTTTTTTGCCGTTCTAATCGCCGAGTACCTCCAAACTGCTGGTTCAATGCTAGGGCCTTTTTCCAACACTTTAGCGGTTTCCGTAGGAGCACAGTTGAATGTGAAGCCAAGCTAAGGCAACCAGTCCGCGATGAAAACGTTAATCTCGTGCGGGGCCTTGGCATTCCGATTTGAGATAAACACCAGCTTGCGGCCGTCGGGCGAGAACATGGGAAAAGCGTTGAAGCCGCCGGTGAACGTGATCTGCTCGAGATCGCTTTCGTCAGTGTTTACCGCGTAAAGCTCGAACTCGCTCGTGGTTGGCGCCCGGTAATTCGAGGAAAAAATGATGCGCCGGTTGCCCGGGAAGAAGGAGGGCGCGAAACTCGCGCCGGGCATATGCGTCACTTGGCGCTGATCGGAGCCGTCGGTGTGCATCACGTACAGGTCCATTTCGAGCGGCGAGACCAGGTCGCGGGCGAGCAGCGATTTGTAGCGCGCAACCTCGCCGGCGCCCGACGGGTGGTGAGCGCGGTAGACGATCCAGCGGCCGTCCAGTGAAAAGAACGGCCCACCATTATAGCCTAGTTCGTGCGTCAGCCGGCGAACGTCGCTGCCATCGGAATTCATCGTGTAGATATCGAGGTCGCCGTCGCGCGACGAGGTAAACACAATCTCGCGGCCATCGCCCGACATCGTGGCCTCGGCGTTGTAGCCCTTCCACGGCGTTAGGTCTTTAATGATGTTGCCGGAGTCGGTCGCGTAATATATCCGGAACGACGAGTACACGGCCCAGACGTAACCGCGCGAATAATCGGGCCGGGGTGGGCAGGCTGCAGCGGCCTCGTGCGTGGACGCGTAGAGGATATGCTTGCCGTCGGGGTAGAAATAGCCGCAGGTGGTGCGGCCACGGCCGGTGGAAACCAAGCGCACGTCTGAACCGTCCACGTTCATCGTAAACATCTGGTCGCACTCGTATGGCGGGCGGGTGGACTGAAGGATCAGGCGCTTGCCATCGCTTGAGAAGTAGGCCTCGGCATTCTGGCCGCCGAACGTAAGCTGCTTGACGTGCCGCAGGTGGACCTCGCGCTGGTCGCGCAGCGGATCGTCTGTGGTGCCGTGCACCTGGGGTCCCACGCCGCCGAGCCCGCCCGATGAGCCCGATTGTCCCGTCGCCTGGGTTGCGGTCTGCTGGCTCGCCGATGACGGAGCCGAACCTTGAGTCTGCTCCCTTGCAAGGACCGCACCGATCATCAGAAAACCAGTGACGGCTACCAAACAGGTGCTAAGCAGCAACGCAAATCGCCGAATCCTTTTCATAGTTTGTCAGCCTGCGGCTCCCTTGCCTGTTGGTTTCTCATCCTGAAGTCAGCTTAGCCTTCAGACTGCCCTGGGGGGTGTCTGCGTGCCCTTTTGCGAGGCTCGGCACCCAGGGTTTTGTGGTCGCTGTAGGTGCTGGAATCCACAGTCAATTCCTCTCCTGTGCGAATCGCCCGCGAGGCGCGGAAGTCATAGCAATTTGGGTCAAACACAACGTTCGGCTTCTGACCTTCCTTCGGATCATTAAGGTACCAAGACATTGTGAGTTGATGAAAGCTGGGCGGACAACCGTACCGGGTAGGCTTGCCGCCAGCCCGCTTCTTTACGATGGCGAAGTCGTCGTAGAACTTCC
>JASHYZ010000105.1 GCA_030042795.1 Terriglobia bacterium
CAGATTCAGGCACGCTCGAAAGATACGGTTTGATGTCCAGGATCGGAGTGCCTGCCAGCATGTCGACGCCTTGCACGCGAAGGCAGTTACCCTCGTGGTCGAGCAGGCGCACCACCGTTAGCCCGATCGGATTTGGCCGGTACGGCGACCTTGTAGCAAACACCCCGTGAGGATGGGTGTTACACGGCGGCGTGCCCACCAATTCATAGCCTTGGCTTCGATCAAAGACCCAGAAAACATAAAGGTGAGAAAACCCTTCGATGTCTCGCAAGCCTTCTTCGAACTCGGGTAGTATTTCAAGAGTTCCCTCTTCCTCGTGCTTTGCTCCCCAAATCGCTGCCCTCGACCCTCCAATTGCACTCTCGCCGCATCAATCGCGATTCTTGGGCGTCCGAACTTCGCTTGACACACGCTCCACTGATGCTGTACATAAGTGTATCGGTCACAGTCCCGTACCTTCTCCGCGCTCTCGCTGACGGCTCGAATGGGCTGTCACGGCTCCTAACCGGGCGTCACGCATCTTTATGCAAGATGCGTTCGCTGGGACTGTCGCAACGTTCTGTAGATGCAACTACTTCACAGGCTCATCAGATTTGTTCGGAAACCACCTCGCGAGAAATTGACGGCGGTCCAGGTCAAGGTGCAAGCCTACTGGCCCCACTGGTACGGACCGCAGGGTGTCCGAAGCCATTTGGAAGACTGGGGTAGGAGAGTTCCGCACCATGGAAACGATAGGACGGCTTACATCATTGGACTGTTTGGCACCGGGCGTTGGTACATCAATGAGCTGATGGTGAAGAGTATTGGAGAGAGGAGGAAATATTTTAGGGACAAGGTCCGCCTCCATCCCGGCCCAACATCCATGATCTATAGCGGTCATGCCACGTTGAAGTATGCGTCTCGCGCTCAGGCGTTGCCAGCGGTAACGAGCCGCATCTTGGAAGCTGTCACAGCAGGAGTTGCCGATTTGATCTTCATTTATCGTCATCCGCTTGATTCGTTGTTGACAAATTGGGTTTACTGGCGGACAAGCATTCGCGACAGCAAGGGGAGGGGCATCGTTGGTATCTTGCGGGCTTACAAAAACACTGGCGAACTGTGTGCCGATCTGGAACGGAATTTTCTTGAATTCAGGGCGTTTGCTGAAGGCAATCCTAATTTTTTCGCGATGGCGCCTGGGACCCGATTTCTGTCCTTCCGCGAATTTGTTGAGGAAACCGAGCTCTATCTCCAGTCCCCTGCGCTCAAGCTGCGGCTTGAGGACTTCATGATCGATCCTCTAAGCGAGTTTTCCAAGATCGTCGAAGTCATGTCCGTTGATCTTGATTTGAGCCGCGTAAGTTTGACTCCTCCCAGAGCCAAGCCCTACAACTTTTTGGCTGTTAAGGAAAAGGTAGCTCGATTTAGGGAGTTTATCAGCGGACTGGATATTGAGACAAAAGCGCGGATTGAGAGAATCGGCTATAGCCTTGGGGACTAAGTTGAGCAGCTTCAGGAGATTCCCAATCTGAACGGTGAGGCCTCGTGCTCGCTACGCCTTACCGGGAGCGCCTATGCGCGCCGGGCCGCCCAGGCGCGGGTCCAGTAAATTGTCTCGATCGCCTCGCAGCCAGCGACGTGCTTCTCTACAAAGTCCAGGAACTGCCGGAAAAGTTGCGGGCCTAACTGCACTTGCAGATCGTTTACGGAGCGCCAAGCACCGATATACTGCTCTGGCGTTTGACGCACGGAATGCCTGCCTTCCAGGTAAATTACCTCGACGAATTGGGGCTTGGCGCTCAACATATCGGTTAGTCGCTCGGTGATGCCGGAGCGGCCGGACGATATTCGCTGGATGCCAGGCTTGAGCCGCACGATCTGCGCTTCGATTTCGGCCAGCAGCGGGTTCGCCTCAATGAGGCGTGGATTCCACAATGCAGCGAAGACGCCGCCCGGCCGCAGGATGCGGTGGAACTCGTCGCACGCTTTATCAAAATCCGCCCAGTGGAGCGACGAGGCCATGCTGACAAGATCGGCTGAGCCTGCCGGCAAGCCTGTGGCCTCTGCTGAACCTTTGTACCAGACAATGTTTTCGTCGCGCGAACTCTCGATCCCTTGCGCACGCATTTCGTCGTTCGGTTCCACGGCCACGACGGAATGGACCCCGCGGGCGGCGAGCATGCGTGTCCAGATGCCGGTGCCAGCGCCAAGGTCGGCAGCGTCGATGCTGGCCACATCGCGTCCGACATACCCCAGGATCGCGGTGGCAACCTGCGGCGCATAGCCTGGCCGGAACTTGGCATAGTCGCCAGCCAATCCTGTAAAATCCCCGTGTTTCATTCCGAGTTGTAGCTAGCGGTGATCCGCTGGCGGCTTCGACAGACGCCAACCTCCCGATGACCGGCCTGCCGTGTGATTCGATCGCGTTCATCCTGTCGGCTTCGTGCCGGCTGGCGGATCTTCGAGCAGGAGCTCCCCTTTCTCTACCATGTCCTCGTACAGCGCCACGTCTTCCGGATTGTCGATCTCGCCCCACTGACCATCGGTGGCAAAGGTGTCTATGGGTACGGTCTTTGCCACCAACAACCGTCGGAGCAATGCTGTCATATCGAGGCAATCGCGGGTGGGTTGCTCGACGGTATCGAGCAGCGCCGCCACGGTACGCCACGCCGGTGGCGTAAATTTCAAGAGGCCCATATATTGGCCTTGGATGTCTTCGATCCGCTTCGTTTTGCCGCCGATTTCCAGCAGTTGACCTGCACCATCGATTCGGAAGGTCTCGGCATCGGCCAACGGATCGTCGAAGCGCCGGCTCCACAAGCGGTGCCAGGCCCGGTCGTAGCTGATCACCAACTGGCCCGGAGCACTGGCCAGACCGCGCACCAATTCGCTGCGATAAAAGATGTCGCCATAGCTGACGATGACCGGCGCCGAAGAGAGCCAGGGAGCGGCCGCAGCGAGCGACATCACGATGTTGGTGTCAGCCCATCGTTCGTTGGCGAAATAGGAGAGGCCTGCAAAATCGATCATCTCCGCGCGATAGCCGCGGACCACTCCGATTTTGTCCACCCCGCCCTGCCGAAGCGCCGCGATCTGGCGCTCGATTAACGGCTTGCCTTTAAGTTCGACCAAGCACTTCGGACGGTCACCGGTCAGATGCCCCAGACGGCTGCCTCGACCGGCCGCGAGAATAACTGCGCGCATTACTCAACCCTGAAAAAGCGCCGGAAGAGTAGCACGTCGGCGGGCGAGAACGGCGCGGACCGCTCAGGGTGCCACATGATTCCAGTTATAGGCTGGGCCGAATGGCGAACGGCCTCGACAACACCGTCGTCGGCAACCGCCCAGACTTCGAGCGGCGGTCGTGAGTTGAAGGCGGCGAAGTGGTGGTAGCTGTTTACCTCCCTCAGTTCGCCGTCGACATGGATCACCTGACTCTTGGCCACATGGCCTTCCACACGGCGGAGCCCAATAGCGAAATGCTGCTGGATCACCTGCATGCCCCGGCAAACGCCCAAGACCGGCAGTCCGCGCCGCGCCGCCCAACTGAGCAGGCCGTGCTCGACGGCGTCACGCTCCGGGGCATCGCCGCCATATTCCGCCAGATCGTTCCCGCCGGTTAGCAGCAACCCGGCGATATCTGCCCACTCACACAAGGCAAGCGCCGTATCCGTGACATTGGGCAGCAACACGGGAAAGAGCCCACAGGCCGCCAGGAACTTTGTCCACGCTTGATCCAGGCAATCACGGCGCTCGCCATACTCGGGAATGATCGATACCCGCTGGGTGACGGCGACCGCTTTCATGCGATCACCAAGACCCTCTGGTTCGTGCAGTCGAGGCAGAGCTTGCGCGCCGTCTGCCACTGCCGGAACAGACCTTCGCCGGCCCCGATCACCGCGGGAATGCCGAGTTCGCCGGCACGGATCGCCATGTGTGAATTGGCGCCACCGAACTGGGTGACGAATCCACTGATCTTGCGGGTAAAGATCCAGTCAAAGCCGGGGTCCGCGCTGGGCACAAAAAGAATCCGTCCGGCGAAGGTCTCCGGCGGGTCGGTAACCGAGGCCAGCGGTGCAATGATGCTTTTTCGTGTAATGAAATTGGGCTGGCTTGGGGGAACGTGAAATGCGACGACCTGGTCGGGCGATGCGATGATCGGCGGTAGCACAAGATCGCGCGTGAGCGCGTGACGCTCTTTGCCCTGAGCAATACTCTGCTGTAACGCCTGGCAAACTGAACCGCTCTCGCTGTAAAGCTTGCGAATGGCACCGTAGTCCAGAAATGCGCAATCCTCCGCTGAAAGGCCGTTATCCTCGCCCAACTGCCGGATCAGCGAGAGAGCGTCGCTCAGGCTCCGTGTAAACACGAACTTCGCAAATTCCCGGCCCTCAATGCCGGCCTTAATGAACTCGATCAAACTCAGTACGTCAATCTCGAGCCCGTGTTCCTTGAGCAGTTGCTCGATGTGGCGCAACTGCTCGATGGAGAGCACGAAGCGGGGTGGAGGAGGCGCCGGCGGCTGGGCGCTCGACCAGTCGAAATACAGATCAGGCGCCTCGTCGTAACGGGGCGAGAGGATGTCGTAGGTTCCCGGCCGGAGGTGGCCGTAGCGCGCCAGGAACTCTGCCTTTGGAAGTTCTGCAAAATCCCGCCCGATGTGCGACCCGATGCCGTCGACGCTAGCCATGAATGTCGCGCTCTCTTCAGTGCCGAGAACCCCCACGTCTACCAGGGACTGGAGCATCTGAACCGCTATGAAGCCCGCCCGCGCGAGGCCGGCGAAAGGCAGCGTACCGTATCGCTTGCAGTCTTCGATCAGCCAGTAAATGCGGCTGATCTTGTCGATTTTTGCGTTCCAGATGGCCGGAAGCCGCTGTGCCAGCAAGTCAATCTTTGCGCGGTCAAGCCGCCACAGCGCGGTCTCACCGTGCATGATTCGATTCGTCAGGCGCCGTAAGGCGCCGGCGAGTTCCTCAAGATCTTGCGGAGAAAATCCGCTCTCGGCGAGCTTGCCCATCCGCTTCGGCAAGTCGAGGCTGTAGCAGGAAAAAATGATCTCGAATTCGACCTTGTCGTGAAGCCGCGGCTCGGAGAGAAGACGATCAATGTAGTAATTCGCGAGGCGCGCGGCAAGATCGTCGGGCAGGTCGCGCGGGATAAACGAGTTGAAGCTCACCCGCACGTCGATGTAGGGCAGCCCGTGAAAACTGACCATCAGCGGAAAACTACGAAGATTCCGATACCCGTAGTTGTCCCGCTGATACGCCCAGATGGCGTCGGTGATGAGTTCGCTATAAAGCGACAACGACAGGGGATAGGGCCGCAACCCGATCATTTCTGCTGGATTCCAGTCCGGCATGACCCCGAATATCGCACGGCTGCCGTGGAGGTAAGGGTGCGGGCGGCTCAGTAACTCGACTTTGCGCGCCACCTCCACCAGCGCGGCGTCGACCTTGGCGTCCATTGCCGGCTCTTGAC
>JASHYZ010000106.1 GCA_030042795.1 Terriglobia bacterium
ATTAGAAGGCTTCTCACCGAAATATTTGGGAAATCCGGTACCGCCGGTGAAAAAGTGGAGGTCAGAAGGGCGCGGGTTGCCAAAGAGGGCCTCAAATCGCCCGTTGAACGTCTTGTCCGTCGAGTGGTGAAAGCAGAAGTAATCCATGTCCAGCGCGAACGAGCCGTCGCTGTTCTGCCGCACCACTTTCCACACCTTGTCCACGTAACGGGGGACGCCGTAAGGCGCCATTCCCATTACTTTGTACTCGCCTTCATTAACCTCAAAGCCTAAGAACGCTGTAAAGGCGCTATAGAGCAGGCCCACGGAATGAGGAAAATCCATCTGTTTAAGCAGGCGAATATCCGTGCCTTTGCCCACGCCGTAAGTCGCCGTTACCCACTCACCAACTCCATCCACTGTGAGAATGGCTGCTTCCTCAAAAGGCGAGCATAGAAAAGCGCTGGCGGCATGCGAGAGGTGATGGTCTGAAAAAAGAATCTTGTCCTTGGGGACGCCTAATTCCGCTTCGAGCGTGCTCGCCACCCAAAGCTTATCGACCACCCAAGTGATCATGGACTCCCGGAATACCTTCCAGGATTGCGGGTAGGTTTGCAGCACGGTGGCCAGGATGCGATCGAGCTTGCGGAAAGGCTTCTCGAAGAAAACGACGTAATCGATATCTTTGCCGGTGATCCCGCCGGCTTCCAGGCAATAGCCGATGGCCTTCTTGGGGAAGTCGAAGTCGTGTTTCTTGCGCGAGAATCGTTCCTCTTCGGCCGCGGCAATAAGCTGGCCGTCCCGGATGAGCGACGCCGCCGCGTCGTGGTAGTAGCAGGAAATTCCTAAGATATCCACGTGATCACTGCCTCTTAGCCCACTGCATATCCATGGTTTCGTCGGCGTGTTCGATCCAAGCGGTGGGCCGTTTCTTGATGCGGAGAGGATCTGCCAGTAAGCGCGCCAGAAGCCCAAACGGAAGAATCAGAATTGCATAAATGATGGTGAGGAAGAAGCGCGCTTGGAAGTTACCAATTGCCTTGGCGAGGCCGGGCCAGACTTTCCAGATGAAGAAAACTGCAACGAACACTATCAGGAGTACCCTTAGGCGAGTGCTTGGAATCCGGTGAGCAAGCGGCGCCCAAACAGCCCAGATGGCTGCCGCGCAGACTATCGTCAGGAGCGCGCGGGCCCAAGAGCTCCTGAGGAAGCTGGTTGACACCGCTTCCGGCGACTGCAAGCCCTTGGATAACCCCGCTGACATCGCCTGAGACATGCCTGACCTCTTGACTGAAAGGACCAAACGCCTTTCAGCCTTCAAACCGCTGAGGGACTGTAACACTTAGAAAAGAGTGTAGATAAACGGTGCTATTACCGCGCTTTGCGCCAAAATCAGCAGAACGCCCATCACCAAAAGAACCACCACAACCGGGACCAGCCACCAGCGCTTGTTTCCCCAAAAGAACCCAAGCAATTCACCGGCAATGCCGAAGCGCCGTTTCGCTACCTGCAGAAACCCCATAGTCCCTCCGCTAACGCCGGGCCACAGCCACGCCGCCGCACTCCCGCAAACGCCTCAGATGCGAATCACCTGCCGCTTCCTGTGCATAGCGGGAGCACTTTCGAGGTGCATGGCTCGCAGTCTGAGTTTGCTACTTTAACATACCTGGAGTGGTCTGTACATGATGGGGACTGATCCGTTATCAGGGTTTGTAACGACTATGTCCGGTAAGCTTGATGCCGTGGCCCCTCCCTTTAATCTCGGCTCAAAACCGGAGCACTCGTCGTTGCTGTCAGAATCTCTAACAGGCTGCGGAAAAGTGTCAGGACGCCCTTCCGAGACCCGAAATTGCCTTTCCCCGCAACCTGTTAAAGGACTTATCGGGCTGACAGTGGCCCCCCAAAACGTTTCAGAATGTGGGTAAATATGTCGTGGATCATCGCTCCACCTTCATGGACACTAGCCTCGCAGGATTGACGGCATTCCATCAGAGGGAGTGCGTAAGCACCGCCAACCCTGGAACTTCCACAGCGGTTTGGCCGTCCACCGGCAGAGTGATGGTGAAGCAGGTGCCTTGATGCATCCGGCTTCGCACCGCGATTGTGCCGCCGTGCTGCCGGATGATCTGCTGGCAGATGGCCAGGCCCAGGCCAGCGCCGGTTCCGATGCGTTTGGTGGTGAACATGGGGTCAAAGATGTGGCTGAGGGTCTCCTCCGCGATGCCATCACCGGTATCCTCCACTTCAACCTGCACGAATTGCGCGCCCGCAGGGTCGTTCTCAGCAGACACGCGAAGCTGGAGGCGGCCGCCCTGCGGCATGGCGTCCATACTGTTGTTGATCAGGTTCAGGAACACCTGTTGCAGGTACCCGGCATCGCCGCGGATTTGAGGGCCTTGGCTGGGGCACTCCGTGCGCACCTTAATCTTGCGGAACTCGAGGGCCGGGGACGTGAGCAGAACTACTTCGTCAAGAACGCGGCGCAAGTCGATGGGATCGAAACGCAAGTCAAACTTTCCGGTCCACGAGAGAAGCTGCTTGACGGTTCGAACGATATTTTCAATTTGGCTTTCGATAATCTGCAGCCGCCGGCCGCTGGCCGGGTCCCCGGTCTTGCGCCGGGCCAGCAGTTGCACGTGACCGGAGATCGAGTTGAGCGGTGTGCCAATCTCGTGGGCCAGGCTGGCCGCAAGCTGGCCGGCCACGGCCAGCCTCTCCGAACGCGCCAGGGTCTTCTGAGTTTCAAAAAGCTCCTCGTTGATGCGGGTGAGCTCCTCGTTTCGCCGCGCAAGCTCGGAGGTAGCCTCGCGCACCTTCTGTTCAAGTTCGCTGTTGAAATTTTCGAGCCGGTCCAGCATGCGGTTCAAGTGCCGGGCGAGTTGCTCGATTTCGTCGCGGCCCTTGCCGGGTTGCCAGCCCTCACGACCGTCCTGTGCCTTCGCCAAGCTCTGATCGCCGGCCGGCGATAATTCGCGGTGCGCGCCCCGGTAGTGCGCCCGCACCTGAAGCGCCCCGCCTTCCGCCGCCTCCATCACCTCCACCATCTCCGTAACCGGGCGGCGCACGTTGAAAAGGAAGAAGACGTGGACGACGAGAATCACGGCCAGCAGGCTGGCGAGCATTAAAATCACGTTG
Source organism: Terriglobia bacterium (assembly GCA_030042795.1). Next base: position 3,115 of record JASHYZ010000106.1, read on the forward strand.
CGCCACACCAGGGCGTCGATAACAACGTTGGAGCTCCTCTTCGAGACCTTGAGATCGAGGCAGCCAATCACCCGCTCTCCATCCCGAATCGCCGTTGACATAATCCAGTTGCGGCCGTCTGGAGTTTCAATGGTGATCTGGTCATCCCCTGCCTGCTCGAACTCGTTGTACGTCTGGATGTCGTGGATCGCGTCCAGTTCCAAATGCTGGCCGGAGGGGTCGGTTGTGGCCACAAGCGTATGCGCCCGGTCGTGCAAATGGACATCGCCCTGCTCAATGCCCTTGAAGTCATGCTGCACCTGACGGAGACGCGCCAGAAGATTCTCAGGGGTCGCCAGCTCATGTCCGTTAACGAGCTGATGCGCGGTGGCGAGCGCCTGGGAGAGCACTTTCCGGTAGATCGCCTCCTCCACCAGTTGGCGGGTGAGGAGCATGGCGATGTAGGTGGAGAGCCCCACCACCGAAACCACCGCCACGGCCAGGATGATGATAATCTTGGATTGCAGTCCGAAGCGGCTTGGGAACATTTGCCGTTATTCTAACATCCGGCCGGAGAGAAAAGAAGCGCTCGCGCCTGAAACGCTCGAAATCCATGGAAAACTCTGAGATCGCATCGATCTTCGAAGATGTCGCCAACGTTGTCCGCATCGTGCAGGATGACCCCAAGTGGCAGTTCAAGGCGGTCGCGTACGAACGCGCCAAGCGCTCCATTGAGAGCTACCCCGAGCGGCTGGAAGACATCGCCCGCGACCCCAACCGGAAACTGACTGACGTCCCCGGAGTAGGCGCCGATCTGGCGGGCAAAATCAAGGAAATCATCGCTACCGGCAAGCTCCAATACCTGGAGGACAAGTTGAAGGAGATCCCGCGGTCGCTCCTTGACCTGCTGCAAGTCCAAACCGTGGGACCCCAGAAAGTACGTTTGTTCTACAAGGAGCTCGGCATCAAGAATCTGGAGGACCTCGAGAAAGAGGCTCGCGCCGAGCGCCTGCGCGCGCTGCCGGGAATGAGCGCCAAGTCTGAGCAAAACATCCTGAAAGCCCTGGAAGGAGTGAAGAAGACGGTGGGACGCTTCCACCTGGATGTGGCCTACGAAGCCGCCGAGCGGCTCTCCGCGTACATTCGAGAGGTCAAAGGTGTGGAGGAGGTTACGGCGGCGGGTTCGCTGCGGCGCGGCCGCGAAACCGTGGGTGATCTCGACTTATTGGTCACCGGCCGCCGCCTCGAAAAGGTGGCCGATCATCTGCTGAAATATCCGGAAGTGGCCGACGTGCTTGCCAAGGGCGACGATAAGGTGAGCTTCCGCCTGTCAACAGGGATGCAGGTGGATGTGCGTCTGCTGCCTCCGGAGTCCTACGGCGCAGCCCTCATGTACTTCACAGGCTCGAAAGAGCACAACGTGGCGTTGCGCGCTCGGGCGCAGAGGAGCGGCCTGAAACTGAGCGAGTACGCGCTCTTCAAGGGCGATCGCGCCGTCGCCGGCAAGACCGAGGAAGAGGTTTACAAGGCGCTCGGGCTGCCCTGGATTCCGCCCGAGCTTCGCGAGAACATGGGCGAGATTGAGGCCGCCGAAGAAGGCAGGTTGCCCCACCTGGTGGAACTTGCGGATATCCGCGGCGACTTGCAGATGCACACCACGGCTTCGGACGGCAAGTGCAGCGCGGAGGAGATGGCCGCCGCTGCCAAGGAGCTAGGTTACCGCTACATTCTGATTACCGATCACTCGAAGGCCGTCACCATTGCCAACGGCCTCGACGAGAAGCGCGCCCAGGAGAACATCAAGAGGATCAAGGCAGCCAGGAAGAAGGTAAGCGGAATTGAGGTCTGGGCCGGCGCGGAGGTAGACATCCTGGGTGACGGCGAGCTGGACTACTCCAACGAGATGCTGGCCCAGTTCGATATTGTGCTGGCCAGCGTCCATTCCCGCATGACCCAACCGGGAGAAGAAATGACGGCGCGCCTGCTCAAGGCGCTGGAGAATCCCTACGTGCGAATTCTCGGCCACCCGACGGGACGCCAGATTCTTCGCCGCGATCCCTTCAGCTTCGACCTCGAACGGGTGTTTGAAGCCGCGCGTAAGTATGGGGTGATTCTGGAAGTCAACGCCAGTCCGGAACGGCTTGACCTGTCGGATCGCCTCGCCCGGCTGGCTCACGACAAAGGGATGAAAATCGTGATCTCC
>JASHYZ010000107.1 GCA_030042795.1 Terriglobia bacterium
AAAGATGGGGATGCCTCACTTGGATCTCAAGCAGAACGAGCACGGAGGCAGCCATGCGGATCACTAAACCCTTCCTGACGATCGCCGTGATTGCCATTTTTGCAGCCGCGCCTGCCCGCGCCGGCGACCGCGAATTCCACGAGATCGTCAACCGGCTGGCGGTGACCTATCATAAGAAGCCCATGCCCTTCATGGGATTCATATCGTTCGTGGCGCGCTTTGCGCAACCGCAGGGAGTAAGCGGAATCAAGTTTGCGATCTTTGATGACATCGACCCTTCGCTAGGCCCGGACGAAGATGAATTCGACGGCTTCATGCAAAGCATCGTAGGCTCCGACTTCCAGCCTTTTGTTCGAGTGCGCTCGCATCGCGACCATGAGCAAACTTACGTTTACCTGCGCGACCTCGAGGACGCGTCGGAGCTCCTCGTGGTCACGATCGACACTGCGGACGCGGTTGTCGTGAAGATGCGTCTCAAGCCCGAAGCCATGAAGGACTGGATGGATGACCCGGTGGGCGAGGGACGGCATTCAGCGCGCAACGGAGGTCTCGACCGTAGAGACTGAAGCTACGCCGCACGAGTTGCGCTGCCCTTCCCGTTCACGCCACCCGGCCCGGCAGATACATTGTGAGAAACCGCTGGGCCAGAATGAACCCGTCCTTCCGCTCTTGCGGAAAATCGGCTTCGTTTTCCGTTCCCTCTTTGTCCCAAAACTCGTCTTCGTGCTCCACCGCGATGCCACCCGCGAATCCGGCCTGCAAGAGCACCGTGATAAACGCAGGCCAATTAACGAGCCCTTGGCCCGGTATGCGATAGCGCCACCAACCCTCACCGTGGATTCCCACCTGTTGCAGTACGGGCTGCGTGATCTCGGTATCTTTGGCATGAACAGCATGAATGCGCGATTGGAAGTGCCACGCGGTGCTCACAGGATCGATGTACTGCCGCACGAAATGTGAAGGATCAAATTCCAGGCCGAAGCGGGGATTGGGAACGAGTGCGAAAATCTTCTCCCAGATTGCGGGAACCGTAGCAAAGTTGAAAGGCGCAGGGTAGTTCTCCCAGCCGATCTGCATGTCGAGCTTTTCGCACACCGGCATGTACTGCTCATTGACAGCCTCGGCGAAGAGCTTCACCATGTCGTCCACCTTCAGGCCGTGGGCGCCACCGCTCAAGGTGCCCACGAACTTGCAGCCAAGACGGTGGGCGAATTCGATACAGCGCACAAACTTTGCTTGAGTCGCACTGCGCTCGGCCGCGTCGCCGGCAATATGGTTGAATCCTCCCATGCACTCGATACTGACGATGCGCACTCCGGCATCGCGGGCGGTCGCGACAATCTGATCAATCTGGCTGTCGCTGAGATCGGCGTTAAAGGTAGGTCCATGTGTAACGACCACGCCTTCGTAACCGGCGGCTCCCGCGAAGCGGAGCTTCTCAGGCGTATACGGTGTGATGATACAAAGCTTCGGGAATTTCGTTGCTGCCGGCGCTTCGGGTGCGGCAACACCGCCAGTCGCTTTGGCGCTTGCGGCCAGCATGGCCGGCGCTTGGAGCACCGCAGCCGAAGCCCCTGCTGCTTTAAGGAAATTGCGTCTCTCGATCTTCGACATCCGTTGACCTCCGCTGATTCTCGGTTCTTGCCGTTGCCTATTCAAGGCGCTGACTTCTGACGCTATGTATAGTACCATCGCAACTCAGCGAAGCGAAGACACGCGGCAAGAATGGCTACAGGCACGATCGACGGTATCGCAACGAAGAGAGCCGCGCGTAAGTGGGCCCTGGCGCTGGCGTACGGCCTGGCGGCTCTGGTGGCCATTCTGATCGTCACCACTTTGTGGGCTTGGTGGCGCATCCACGCTTGCTTGCCACAACTCGACGGCGCCATTCAGGTGAAAGGTCTAAGCACGCCGGTCGAAGTGCTGCGGGACGCTCGGGGCGTGCCGCATATTCGCGCGCATTCCATTGAGGACGCCTACTTCGCACAGGGGTACGTCACCGCGCAGGATCGCCTCTGGCAGATGGACTTGAGCCGTCGCCTGGCGAACGGCGATCTTTCCGAGATCTTCGGGGCGCGCGCTCTCGAGCGCGATATCGAAAATCGCAAACTCGGTTTCCGCCAGGCGGCTGAGCGGGGCGCGGCGGAACTGTCGCCCGATTTCCAGCGTCTGATCTCGGCATACGCGAACGGCGTCAACGCCTTCATCACCACTCACCTCAATCGGCTTCCGATTGAATTCGTCGTGTTGAGCTACAAGCCCCGCCCCTGGAGCGAAGCGGATTCTCTTTCTGTTGCGCTCAACATGGCCAAGATGCTCAACACCTCCTGGCAAGGCGACTTATTACGCGAGCGCGTGCGCGCCAGGCTCGCTCCCGAGCTCTACGCTGATCTCTTTCCGCAGGACTCGCCGCTGGAGCGTCCGGTGGCGGAGCCGGTCGCAGGTCCTGCTCACGCGGTCGGGTCCGACGCCGCCACGAACAGCCAACCCTCGCTTTTGCCGCCTGGGCTTGACGCTCATCAAGGTCCGGGCAGTAGTCTCGATCCCTTGCTTGGCGCTCTCACTCCTGCCGGTGATGAAGGCGCCTTCGTGCTCGGCAGCAACAACTGGGTGATCAGTGGCACTCACACGGAGTCCGGGAAGCCGCTGCTCTCCAATGACCCTCACATCGCGCATAGCGTTCCGAGCGTATGGTACATGATGCAAATGGAAGCTCCCGGCCTTGACGTGTCAGGTGTCACTCTGCCGGGCGCGCCTTCGGTGATTATCGGGCACAATCAGCGCATCGCTTGGGGCATGACCAACACCGGGCCTGACGTTCAGGACCTTTACGTGGAGAAGTTCAACCCCTCGAACCCCGATCAGTACCTGCACAATGGCCAGTGGGTGGAGGCAGAAGTTCGCCACGAGACCATCAAGGTGAGAGGTGCGGGCGATTACAAGTTAACGGTCCGCACGACGCGGCACGGTCCGATTATTTCCGATGAGGGCGGTCGGGCCCTCGCTCTTTGCTGGACCGCGCTCCAGCCGCACGCGCTGCAATTCCCGTTTCTCGCCATCAACCAGGCGCGCAACTGGCAAGAGTTTCGAGACGCCATCCGGCACTTCACCGGACCCGAGCAGAACATGGTTTACGGCGACGTGGACGGCAACATCGGCTACTATGCACCTGCCTGGGTGCCGGTGCGCCGTGAAGGCGATGGCTCCGTGCCAGAGCCGGGAGACAGTGACACTTACGATTGGACGGGTTATATTCCGTTCGATGACTTGCCGCACGCTTACAATCCGGCGAGCGGCCTGATTGCCACCGCCAACAGCCGGGTGATTCCGGCAGACTACCCTTACTTCTTCACGCACGTTTGGGCGCCGCCTTTTCGCACAGCACGAATCTTCCAACTGCTTGAGTCGGGAACGCCGGGGCGCTCCTGCGCAACCACGGCTTCACTCGATGTGGCAGCCTCCTCCAGACCTGCCGATTCGCAGAAGGCTGCCTGCTTCGACGTCTCCGACATGCTCAGAATTGACATGGATATCCATCCGCTCGACGACGCCTGGCTGACGCAAGCGCTCGTCCGCGCGGCACAGGCCCATGCACCTGATCGCGATGACGCCCGTCAGGCGATCAAGATCCTGCAGCAATGGAATGGCGAGGCGACTGTGGACTCTGCCGCGCCCTTGATCTGCGCCAACACATTCACGGCCCTGCGAGAGCGTTTGCTGGAGCCGAAGCTCGGCGCGGAGCTGGCCAGGGAGAACTGGTCTCTCAGCGAGATCTTCATCGAAGACGTGATCGATCACCAACTCACCCGCTGGCTTCCGCCCACGGATACCGATTTCAACACTACGCTGATGGCCAGCCTGGACGACGGCTTGACGCGCATCGAGGCGCGCCTGCCGGGACGCGGCGTCGAGTCCTGGCACTGGGGTGACACAATTCCCCTCACCTTCCATCACCCGCTCGACTCCGTGCCGCTCGTCGGCCACCGGTTTGACATTGGGCCCTATCCGCAATTCGGAACAGCGAACAGCATCAAGGCCACGACGCCCGGCGCGGGACCGTCGATGCGCATGGTGGTCGATCTCGCGAATCTCGATAGCTCTGTCCAAAACCTGACGCTCGGCGAATCCGGCCAGATCACGAGCCCATACTATTCTGACCAATTCCAGGCCTGGTACCGCGGCAGCAGCTTTCCCATGCTCTTCAGCGATAGGGCCGTGGATGAGGGAGCGGTGCACAAGCTTACGCTTACGCCCAGGCAGTAGGCAGCGGCCTCTACCCCAACCGATCCTGTTCTCACTTCGTGGGTTCCATTTGCAAGGCATTGTTGAAACGATTGAAGTAGTTGGACAATCCCGCGACGGCTGCGATCTCCACGATTTCGCCTTCGTCGAAATGGCGGCGCAACTCGGCAAACATTTCGTCGGAGATGGCGTGAGAGTCGCGTGTGAGTTGTTCGGAGAACTGCAGCGCCGCGCGTTCAGGCGCAGCAAACACTTCGAAATCGCCGCCTTCCAGCGCGGCCATTTCCGCGTCCGTCGCGCCGAACCGCCTTGCCAAGGCAGTGTGCGAATTCAGTCAGTACTCGCAGGCGTTGAGATAAGAGACGCGCACCGAGATCATTTCCTTCAGCTTGCGGGAGACTGTGCCGGTGTTCATCACGTTGAAGAAGTGCTGATTCAGGGTCCGCATGATCTCCGGCCGGTGCGCCACAGTGCGGAACATATTCGGGACGTTACCTCGTTCGCGCAGAAACTGGTCGAAGACCTGGCGCGAAGCGGCATCAACCTGATCGGGAGGGAGTTTGGAGAGGCGAGGCATGAATAGGAATTATGAACGCTGGACAACGACAACGGAACATCGTCATCTTTCAACATTCATTGTTCATCGTTTAACTACTCGTGTTGTTATACGAGGCCACGAGTTGCTTGAGCGCGTCCGCGTTCATCTTCAGCTTGCCCTCGCGGATCAACACTTGCTTCAGGTTTTGCCGGTAAACTTCCCAGGCCAGCGATCGCTTCTGGTCCAGCAGCTCCTGGCGAATCTGCCCCTGCTGGCTGGCAAAGGTGGACTCATCCGCGGGCGTGTGGGTAAGCACTTGGAACACAATTTGGTTGCTGCCCACTGCCACCACGCCGCTCGTCTGTCCAGGGCTCAGTGTAAAAGCGTCTCCGAGCTCGCTGCCTGAAATCAGGTTATCCACCGTATCCTGCCGCGTGAAGTCCTTGCTCTCTTTCACGGTCAGGCCCAGGGACGCGGCCACCTTCTTGAAGTCTTCGGTCTTGGCCTTGGCTGCCAAGTTCTTCGCCTTCTCCGAGGCCAGCACCTTCGCCTGGTCGTTGCGGTAATCTTGCTCCACCTGGGTACGCACTTCGTCAAGCGCCGCTGTGTGCGCGGGGACGTCCTGAGCAAGCTGTGTAATCACGGCGCCCTTGGGAATCGTCACCGGCTGGCCGACCTCGCCCGGGGTGAGCTCGAAAGTCAGGTTCTGCAAGCCTTCGTTCACACCCAGGTCAGGAATGGCCTGTCCGAACTTGAAGAGCGAGGTCTGCGCGGCCTTCAGGCCGAACTTTTCGGCGACCGCGTCAAAGTGCTGCGGGTCCTGCTTGGCCGCCTGTTCCACCTGATCGGCGAGCGCCGCCTGGGCCTCGTCGAGCTTCTGCTTCTCGATCGTAGCCTGAATGCTTCCCTTCACCTCATCGAAGGTCTGGACGTGCGCGGTTTGCTTGTCGAAAACCTTGATGATGTGAATGCCGTACGTGGTGGTTACCAGACCGCTCACCTGGCCGGGCTGCAAAGCGAACGCGGTATCCTCAAACTCCTTCACCGTCTGGCCGCGAACGATCCATCCCAGGTCACCGCCATTCGAAGCGGTCGTGTCCTCGGAATACTTCTTGGCCATTTCGGCGAAATCTGCGCCCTTCTGGATCTGGCTGAGCACGTCCTGAGCCGTCTGCCGGATCTTCGCGACCTCCGCCGGGCTCTTATCTGTGGTCTTAAAGAGGATGTGGGCGCACTTCACGCGCTCCGGCACGCGGTACTCGTCCAGATGCTGCGAATAATAAGCTCGCAGATCGTCGTCGGAAATCTTCACTTGCGCGCGCACGTGGTCAGCATCAATCAGAATGTAACGCAGCGAGCGCTGTTCGGGCAGCTTGTAACGGTCGCGGTTGCTCGCAAAGTAAGCCGCAAGAGCCTGGGGCGTTAACTGCACGTCTTTGGTGAAGGTGGTTGCGTCAAAGAAGACGTAGGCGATTTTCGCCTTCTCGTTGCGCGTGACGAACTCCTGGTGAACCTCGGCGGGAGTCACTTGCACGGCGTCGGTTACCACCTGCTTGAGCTTGTCGGTCAGAAGACTGTCGCGAAGTTGGGCCTCGAACTGCGCCACGCTCATGCCTGTGGCTTGCTCGATCACGTTTTGGTACTGATCCACTCCGATGAAGACGCCGTTATTGCTGAGGCCAGGGTAAGTGCGGATGGCCGCGGCCAATTCCTGGTCACTCACCGCGAGTCCCAGCCGGCGCGCCTCCACCACCTGGGCCTGATCGAGCACGATCTGGTCAAGCACGGTGGGGGCGAAGCGCGCCATCAGAGCCTGCGCCTGCGAACTGCTTCCCAGAGGGGAGTTCCGGAACTGTGCCTCCAGCCTGCGTTGAACCTCTTGCGTGGTGATATTGACGCCGTCCAGGGTGGCCAACACGTTCGGCTGAGCGTTACTGGTGTCGCCGCCCGGAATGGGCGCCAGCGTAATCACCATGCCGAGCGAGACGATGCCGAGAAAGAAGATCAAGAGATACTTCATGATCTTGTCCCGGTTTCTGCGGAAAAACCTATACATGGGAGCTCCTTGAACTGGGAGAGTTCTGAACTATTATACGCAGCTTGCCCGCTTAGCGGCAAGGCGGCGCAGTCCGTGGAAATGCAGCCGGGCGGCTACCCCAGCAGCGTTCAATCTTTGAGGGGCGCAGGCGGGTTCTTGCGGAGCGCGGCGTAATCCGGGTACTTGCTGATCTTGAGAAAGTCCGGGTCCTGGTCCAATCGCTTGAAGTTGTCAAAACCTTCTTCGAAAGCGCGGCGCAGATATCGCACGGCCTCGGGAGCTCGTCCCAGCGAGGCAAACACCTTCGCCAGATAGAAGAAGTACTCGGCATCCACCAGGCGCGGCTCCATCACGGTGCCGTTCGCGCCGTGCTCAGTAAGGATGGTGGGATCGAGGATGAGCGCCACCCGATACTCCTGCACGGCCTCAGGATATTTCTTGATGTGAGCATATGACGTTCCCAGGTTAACGTGGAAAGCGGGCGAGTTGGGCTCCAGCGCGATAGCGTGCTGGTAGTACTTGACTGACTTTTTGTACTTGGCGGCGAAAAAGTAAGTGGTGCCCAGATTATTCCAGGGTTCAGGCGCGTTTCGATTCAGACGAAGCGCTTTCTCGTAGGCCTTGCGGGCTGCCGCGTAATAGTCCTGTTGCTGGTAGGCAATGCCCAGCTTGTTCCAGAGCACGGATGCAAAAAGGGGTCCAGAAGTCTGCTGCCGGATGGCGCGCGCGTAAAAGTCCACGGCATCGCTATAGTCTTTGCGGGCCATGAAGATATCGGCGCGCTGCTCCAGTGTGATTTTTGGAGTGGCGGCCTGCTGCGCCTGAGACGCAGGCTGCTGAGGCAGAGATTCCGTTTGGGCCCTGGCGCCAACGCCCAGGACTCCCACCGAACTCAGCAAGGAAATGAAACACAAAGCCGACGCTAGCTCATCCACGGAGCACCCCCTCAAGACCTCATTGCACGTCTTTAAGGCGGGGCGTTCGGCGAGCGCCCTGTCTTAATTGTTCGATTGCATTCTACCCCTAATTACCGGGGTTGTCTTGATTTTTTTCGGTCGGATCGGGGACAACGGGCTGGGGCGTTTCGGGTTGCTGCTCGTGGCGCTTGAAAATGGAAAAGAATCGCTTCACGACATTGGGCTTCTTCTTCCCGGCGCCCGGTTGAGCTTGCTGCGCAGCCGGCTCCGAATCTGCGCTCTCAACCGGCAGAGGATTGCTTCGCACAAGGGGCGCCGCTGCAGGCGGCTGAGCGCCGGACTTTACATTTTGAGCAGCAGGTTCGCCGAGATGAAGAATGCGGCTGAAGAAACTCTTACCGGCGTTCAAAACGGCCACCGTTCCGTGCGGTTCCGTGCCTTCAATGAACAGCTCCTCGGACGAAGCAGCTAGCGGAACAGGTTCTCCAGGAAGGGTGGGCAACTGAATTGAGGCCACAACCAGGCCGGGAGGCTGGGTGAAGTCCTGTACATCCTGGTAATCGGGCAGCGCGGTCGCCGTCTTCATAAAATCGGTCCATACCGGCAGCGCGGAGGCAGCCCCCGAAAGGCCGATATCACGGTTGTCATCGTATCCCACCCACACCACGGCCAGCAGGTTGGTGGTAAAGCCCGCGAACCAGCCATCGTGGGAAGTGCCCGTCTTGCCGGCGGCGGGCTTGGTGAAACCCCGGCTGCGCACGCCTGCTCCGGTGCCGTGGTCGAGAACGCTGCCCATCAGGCTGATCATCTGGTAGGCCACGCGCGGGTCAAGCACCTGGCGGCGCGTTTCCTTCGGCTCCAGCAGATTGCGGGTTCCGAACTCGTCCCGCACCGCCGAAATCATGCGGGGACTCACGTATTCGCCGGCGTTCGAGAAAATCGTGTAAGCGCTGGCGATCTCCATCGGCGTGGCGTCGTAGGATCCGAGAGCCAGGGCGGGCGTTGCTTCCAGATTATCGTTGATTCCGGCTGCCACGGCCAGTTCCCGCACTTTGTCGTACCCGATTAGCTGTGCCAGGCTCACCGTGGCGCAGTTCAGCGAATAGGCCAGCGCCTCGCGCAAAGTGACGGGCCCGTGGTACTCCTCTTTATAGTTCCGGGGCTCGTAGACCTTGTCGTCATACTCAAAGGTGGTGGGCTCATCCGTCAGAATCGTCGCCGGCGTCACCTGCGGCTGGCTTCCGTCGACGGCGGAGCTTAGCGCGGCGGCGTAAACGAACGGCTTGAAGGAGGACCCGGGCTGCCGGCTAGCCATCGCGTGATTCAACTGGCTGACAGCGTAATCACGCCCGCCCACCAGCGCTCGCACCTCGCCGGTGTGCGGATCAAGCACCACCAGCGCCACTTGCGGCTGGTTGGGGTCACGTGGCGTCGTGTCCTTTGTGTGGCGGCGGCTTAACTCGCGGTCCACTTCCTCCATGCCGGACCGCACTGCGCCTGAAGCTGCAGCCTGTAGATCAGGGTCCAGCGTTGTATACACGCGGTAGCTCTGCGAGATGAGGTCATGCTCCGAGAACTGGGCCAGCAACTGGTCCTTCACCATGTCGACAAAATAGGGCGCCTGAGTTGCGTCGATGTTCTGAGGCGCAATGCCGAGCGGCTGGGCGGTTGCTTCCGCCGCGTCTGCCGCGCTGGCGAATCCGTCGTTTGTCATCTCGCGCAGGACGTAGTTGCGCACACGCAGCGCCGCCTGCGGGTGCCGGTAGGGCGAATAGAGGTTAGGCCCGCGAATGAGTCCGGCGAGCAAGGCTGCCTCAGCCATGTTCAGATTCTTCACGTCTTTGTTGAAATAGGCCGCTGAGGCGGCGGCAAAACCGTCGATGGAAAAGCTGCCGCGCTGGCCCAGGTAAACCTCGTTGGCGTACAGTTCAAAAATCTGTTCTTTACTCAGCCGCTGCTCCAGAACCATTGCCAGAAACATCTCGGCCAACTTGCGCCGCACCGTCCGTTCGGGCGTCAGGAAGAAGTTGCGTGCGAGCTGCATGGTGAGCGTGCTGCCGCCCTGCAGACGCTCGTCGGAACGGACGTCTTTAAAGGCCGCGTCGAAAATACGGTAGAAATTTACCCCGTGGTGTGAGTTGAAGCGGCGATCCTCCGCCGCCAGCACCGCGTTGATCAGCACGGGAGGCAAGTCCTGATAGCGGACCAATCGGCGCTTGGTGCGGCTCTGGTCAAACAGCGTGGTGATCGGCTCCGGCTCCAGGAAGTAGTGATCCACCGCACCTTCATCTTCGCCGCTGTTGATATAGGTAACGCGGCCGTCCTTAAATCCAACGGTCGCCGCTCCCTCCTTTACCGGCTCCGCCGCGAAGTAAGACTGGGCACCGGGCCGAATCTTGATCGCATCCCCTTCCAGCGTGTAAGTGCCCACCCTTGACCCGCTGTCACCTTCGGCGTACAACGCCCGGCGCAGTCGCTGCGCCACCTCTTCGCGCGTCAGATCTTCACCCACGGTGATCAGAGTGGGGGCGGAGAACACCACGGAAGCCCGATTGAATATCTGTCCGCTGAGGCGCGCATCGATTTCGCTGGAGAAGCGGACGTAGAAGTGGGTGAAGACGGATGCAGTGATGATGAAACAGAAGATTCCCGCGGTGATCAGCAGGTTCTGGCGGCGCACGACGAAGCGGGAAACAACTCTCACCGCGCGCGTCACCCGGTCACGAATTGGAAGGTTTCTGCGCACAGATCTGCTCTAATTATAAGCCCGGCTCTCCACCGAGGGCGTGAAGGCAAAAGGCAAGAGTCAAGAGGCAATAGGGAATAGGCTCTTGGCTCTTGGCTCTTGGCTCTTGGCTCTTGGCTCTTGCCTCTTGGCTCTTGGCTCTTGGCTCTTGGCTCTTGGCTCTTGCCTCTTCCCTCGCCATTTCCTATTCGCCACTCCCTACATCGCAAGCTGTTGCTTCAACGCCTGCACGGCCTCCGTCAGCTTAACCTCCTGCGCCTGCTTCGTGGCGCGCACGAAAATCTCGGCCCGCCCCTGCTCGAAGGTGCGCCGGCCCAGCGTGAGCCGGAACGGCACACCGATCAGATCGGCATCCTTAAATTTGACGCCCGGACGCTCATCTCTGTCGTCAAATAACACGTCGATGTGCTCGCTCTGCAGTTCCGTGTAAAGCTCTTCGGCGGCGGCGCGCAACTTCTCGTCATCCATGTTGGCAGCAGTCAGAATCACCTCGAAAGGCGCAATGGCCTTGGGCAGAAACATTCCGTCCTTGTCGTGATTTTGCTCGACGGCCGCCGTCAGCACGCGCTCTACCCCGAGACCGTAAGAGCCCATCACCAGCACGATCTCCTTTCCACTGGCGTCGAGCACCGTGGCGTGCATGGCTTCGGAGTAACGCCGGCCCAACTTGAACACGTGGCCGAGTTCCACCGCCTTGATGACCTCGAGCGGCTGGCCGCAGCGCACGCAGGGATCGCCGGCCGCCACCAGGCGCAAATCGTGATACTCAGCCTTGAAGTCGCGGCCGGGCGTCACGTGGCGCAGGTGAGTGTCATCGCGATTGGCGCCCGCGATAAGATCGCGCCGGCCTTCGAGCGCTTTGTCCGTCAGGATGCGAACACCCATCAGGCCCACCGGCCCGAGCGAGCCCAGGTTGGCGCCATGCAGCTCGAAGGCTTCCTCTGGCGTTGCGGGACGAAACGTACCGGTTCCGAGCGCCGTGGAGAGCTTGATCTCACTCAGCGTGTGATCCCCGCGCATTAGGATCACTACGGGCTGACTCTGGGCCACATACACCAGCGTCTTGATCATCCGGGACGGGCTCTCACCGGTGAATCGCGCCAGGTCGTCGATGGTCTTCAGGCCCGGAGTGGGGAAGGCTTCGGGCGCCTCGTTGCCGGCCGGGTCTTCTACCGGCGCCAAAGCGGAAATTGCCTTTTCCAGATTCGCGGCGTAGCCGCACGCCGAGACCGCGATGAAATCCTCTCCGGAGTCGGTGGGCGCGGTGAACTCGCCGGAAAACGTTCCGCCCATCATCCCCGAAAAGGCTTCCACGTAAAGAGCCCGTACGCCGCAGCGCTCGCAAATCCGGCGATACGCGTGCACGTGCTTGTCGTAGCTCACGTCAAGGCCGGCCTCATCGATGTCGAATGAGTACGAATCTTTCATAAAGAATTCCCGCAGCCGAAGCAGGCCCGACTTGGGCCGGGGCTCGTCGCGAAACTTCTCTTGGATTTGATACCAAATCTGGGGCAATTGTTTGTATGACCGCAACTCGCTACGCGCGATGTTGGTCATCTCTTCTTCGTGCGTGATGCCCAGGCAGATATCGTGCTGGGCACGGTCCTTGAACTTGAAGATCACGTCCACCGCGTCCCAACGTCCGCTCTCCCGCCACAACTCGGCGGGATTGAGCACGGGCAGATGAAATTCCTGCGCTCCGATGGCGTCCATCTCCTCGCGGATGATCTGCATGATCTTCAGCAGCGACCTCCGCGCCAGCATCAGGTGAGCGTAAATTCCGGCAGACACTTGCCGGATGTAGCCCGCCCGCAGCAGCAGCCGGTGGCTGGGCGCTTCGGCTTCGGCCGGTACCTCGCGCAGAGTAGGAATAAAGGCTTGGCTCCAACGCATGCGGTTTCCTCGTGGGGTCGCCCGAATAGGATCTCCCGAGCCAGGCGGAACGATCGAGACTGGGCTCAACTGGGCTCGGCCGGGCGCTCAGGCCGCCAGTGGGTGAACTGCCATTGTTGAGGATGCCTCGCGCCTTGTCAAGAAACCAGGTTCAGTCGGAGTTTGGCAGTTCGGGGTTTCACAGTTCGGAGTTCGGAGGTCATTGTCCTTTGTCCTTGGTCCGTTGTCCGTCGCCCTCCTTGTTCGTCGGCTCTATTCGGAGTCCGGACTTTACATTTCGGAGTTCCGCGGTTCCGAGTTGCCCCACAGGACTTTCACAGTTCTCAGATCTTTGGATCTGAAATAATCTGAAATCTCAAATCTGCCATTTGCAATTTGAAGCGCACGTGATTTCCGGTTGACCTTTCCCACGCCACTGCGTTCTAATGGCTCCCGTGTGGAGGGCAAATTATGCTGAATCGCCGTCAGTTCCTTGAGAGAACAATTCCCATCGCTTACGCGGGCGCGGCGCTGGCCGCGACGGAGGCCTGGGGTGCGAAACCATTCGCGTGGACGAAACCCATCGGCCTCGAGATGTACACCGTGCGCGAGGAGTTCCCCAAGGACCCTGAAGGCACTCTGAAAAAAGTGGCCGCCATCGGCTATCGCGAGGTCGAAATTCCAACCGAGATTCCGGCCGCAACGCTGAAGGGCTACCTGAGCGACGCCGGTCTCACGGCGCCCAGCACCTATCCCGAGGTACCCAAGGACGTCGAGAGCTGGAAGAAGACGTTGGACCACGTGAAGCCTTATGGCGTTCGTTACGTCGTGGTGGGCGACAACCCGAAGCTTGATGCCGACGCCTGGAAGAAGCGGGCCGACTTGTTCAATGAATGCGGAAAACTGGCCCAGCAGGCCGGAATGCAGTTCTGCTACCACGCCCACTACCACGAGTTCGCGTCCGTGGACGGTACCTCCGGCTATGATATCATGCTGACTCATTGCGACCCGAGGTACCTCAAGATGGAGATGGACGTTTTCTGGGCCACCTACGCAGGCCAGGACCCGATTACCTACTTCAAGAAATATCCCGACCGCTTCCCGCTGCTCCATATCAAAGATCTCAAGAAGGGGTTTCCGAGCAGCACCAGCGACTTCCCTTACGACAACGGCCTTAATCCGTTCGCCCCGGTGGGGCAGGGGCGCATCGATTGGGCGGGCATTTTTGCTCACGTGAAGCAGGCCGGCACCCGGCACATCTTCGTTGAACAGGACCGTTGCGACGGCAGTCCCTTCGATGCCATCAAGACCAGCTTCGACTACTTGAAGGCCCTGCGCCTGAACTGAACGTTTTCCCCGTTCGCTGCAAAATTCTCATTTTTCTTACAGGTACGGCCGTCAGCGCAAAAGAAGATCTCGTTCGCAGCCAGAATCGAAAGCCGCAGGGCTGAAAGCGAGCCCCGCGTTACTTCCTTTCTCGCGCAAGTTACTTGCGCCAGCGGGGGCCACAGCCTTTCCACCAGGGAAACCGTTTTCCGTCCACGAAAGGGATCCTGGATTGAACGCGCTTTACTTCCGATCTCGCCTTACGCTTTGGATATGGCTGGCCGCCGCACTCGCTACGGCGCTCGTCGCAATCCAACTTCGCGCCTACGTCTCCAACTCCGGAAAGCCTCTCACGACCGTCAGATTCGATCCGGTAGCAGCCGGCGCCATCGAGGCGCGCCTGAAAGCGGCTCCTCGCAACAACCCTGAACGCGAAGCCGTGTTGGAGAGCATGTTCGAGCAATCTGGTTGTAAAGGCGCGAGCCTCTCTGAGCAGCCGGTCACCAACGAGACCCTGCCGAACGTGATCTGCAGTGAGCCGGGCAGTTCCCCTTCGCGCATTATCGTCGGCGCGCATTACGATAAGGTGGCGCGCGGCGGCGGAGTGGTGGACAACTGGAGTGGCGCATCGTTGCTACCCAGCCTCTTCGAGAGCCTCCTCCACAGACCGCGCAAGCACACGTTTCTCTTCGTGGCATTCACAGCCGAGGAGCAGGGGCTTGTGGGATCAAAGTTCTACGCCAGGCAGATGACGTCTGAGCAAGTGGCCGAGACGCGGGCCATGGTGAATATTGACACGCTCGCGCTCGGCCCCACCAAGATCTGGCTGAATCATTCCGCTCCAACACTCGCCAGCGCGTTCTTCGCCGTAGCCCAATCGATGAAGCTTCCCGTGGCCGTCATGAACGCCGACGGCGTGGGCGACGATGACTCCGAATCCTTCATCCGGCGCAAAATTCCCACTCTTATGGTTCATTCCGTCACCCGGCCGACTTTGCACGTTCTTCACAGCAACGATGACAACTACAGTGCCGTGAAGTTCGACGATTACTACGATAGCTATCGGCTGCTGGCCGCCTACCTGGCGTATTTGGATGAGACGCTGCAGTGACGGTGCAGGAAGTTACCGGAAGCCTCGCGCGGATACGATGGCGGTCCAGTGAAACGCAGGCGATTCATGTTATGGTAGCCGAATGCGTTCAATCACATTTGACTCAATCCGTAACCGTGCCGCGGCCGGCACGGCCGCAGCGCTTATCTTTGTATTTGCTTCTTGTTTTGCCATAGCGCAAGAAGAAAAGCCCGCCACTCCGCCTGCCCCTGCAACTGCGCCGGCGGCTGAGGCTAATAAGGCAGCCGAAAAGCCGGCTCCCTTGCCGGCGGATAAACATGTGTCGCAGAGTATGGAGCTTGACGGCAAGACTCTGCATTACACAGTCACCGTGGGCACGCTGCCGGTGAATGACCAGAACAACAAAAAGATTGGGGAGGTCGTCTTCACCGCGTACGTCATGGAGGGCCAGGACCGGCCTGTCACTTTCGCCTTGAATGGGGGTCCCGGCGCGGCTTCGGTCTATTTGAATTTCGGCGCCATCGGCCCAAAGCATCTTGAGTTCGGTATCGAAGGAGATAGCCCATCCGACCCTACGAAGCTCACCGACAATCCGGGCACGTGGCTCGATTTCACTGACCTGGTATTCATCGACCCTATCGGCACCGGCTACAGCCGGTCACTGGTCGCGGCGGACGAGACCAAGAAGCAGTTTTACAGCACGGACGCCGACATTCATTACCTCTCGCGCATCATTTATGACTGGCTCGTGGCGAACGGCCGCATGGGCTCGCGGAAATATCTGGTGGGCGAGAGCTACGGCGGCTATCGCGGCCCGCGCATCACTCATTACCTGCAAACGCAGCTTGGTGTGGCGATGAACGGATTGGTGCTGGTGTCACCGTACTTGAATCCTAGCCTTGACGACGATAGCGATGTCTCTCCGCTTCCCTGGATGCTGACGCTGCCGTCGATTACAGCCGCGCATCTCGAGCGCGAGCACAAGCTGACCCCGGAAGCCATGGCCGGGGTTATCGCCTACACGCGCGGCGAGTATGCTTCTGACCTGCTCAAGGGCCGCTCTGACCCCGAGGCGACACCACGAATCGTCAAACGGGTCACCGAGATGACGGGCTTGGAAGAGGAGTTTGTGCGGCGGTCCGGTGGACGGTTGGAGACGGGCGCCTATCTGCGCGAGGTCTTTCGCGAAAACGGCAAGATCGGCAGTGTTTACGATTCGAACGTAACCGCGTATGACCCATTTCCGTTTGCTCCCGAGCAGCGCACCAGCGATCCCTTATTAGAGAGCATCATCGCGCCCACCACGACGGCGATGGTGGACTTTGTCACCCGCGTGGTCGGCTGGAAGACAGAGGCTCGTTACAACGCGCTTAGCTTCGAAGTAGGTTCTCAGTGGGACTTCGACAGCCGCGCCCTGCGAAGAGGCGCCGTGCCCGATCTCAGGGAGGCGGTGGCGGCTGACCCCAAACTCCGCGTGATTATTGCCCACGGCTGGAACGACCTCTCCTGTCCCTTCATGGGCTCGCTGCTGACGGTGGACCAGATGCCGGTAATGGGTGATCCTACACGCGTCGTGGTGCGCGAGTATCCAGGCGGCCACATGTTCTATAGCCGCCCCGGCAGCCAGGCCGAATTGCGTCAGGACGTACAGGAGATGGTTGCCAAACACTGAGTGAAGGATGCTGGCTGGGCACGCTGGCGAAGGGCCGCCGTTTCATCTCATCCTGCAGCCCGCAAATCCGAGATCCTCGCCCGTGTGTCACCAAGCCAGCCGCCATTCGAACGGCGAGCTAAACGTACGCTTGGTAGCGGCGCGCGATACAACGTTACAGGCCGCTGAGAGACAAAGCGACGTAGCGAGGACCTCGCGGCTTAGAAGTCTGCGTTATGACTTAGGAAGAAGCATCTGCGTGTTTGCGGCATCCTGCTTGATTTGCGCGACAAGTTCGTGTCCGTTCAGTAGCTCTGCCACCAACGTGTCAAGTTGATCGAGCTCCGCCTGAAGTACCCTCCGCGCCGCTTGGCGTGCTTGCGCTGCCCTTCCCCCGATCTTCGATCTCCACTTCAGGATCTTCACGCGCCCCTCACGTGCCACTTCGGCGATTTGCCGGTGGAGACGCCTTTTGGGATCGAATAGAGGAATAGGGCACACTTCAAAGGGCCGACGATGGATGTCGCGCTCCCCCTGAAGACCCTGAGACTGGTATGGCTTTATCGCGTCGTTGACGATTGCGCTGTTGAGAACTCCAACCAGGTAGAGCGCATGTTCTTCGGAGTCCGCGTAATACCGATACGTGACGTGGTCCGCCACAAAGCCTTGAAGCTTCAACTCACCGATCTGCCGGTGCTCCTGTGGGGTGATATAGATAGCCACCAAATTCGTACCTGACTTGTTGTAGAGCACGACGAACTTTGCCTGAGGATTTTGGCCTGTAATTTTCTGGTCGTAATTTAAATACTCGTTGAGGCTCGGCTGATCCTTCTTCTTTTTTTCGTTCCAGATGTTCCCTGCATTGTCCACCCAGTCGGATGCACCCACCGCGCCCTCGGCCAGAATTTCTTCATGGCAAAGCATGACAAATCGCCCCTCTCTAGCCGCGACTGGAAGCACGAGGAGCCGGAGCTGTCGAACGGCGAAGGGTAGCAGATCCTCGGCTAATGCCGTTCCAAAGAGAAACTCCTCCTCGACCCGCCCCTCCACTTCTACTTTCCAGGGCTCCTTGGCGCCCGCACTCGCCGCCCTTGACGTGCGCAAGAAAGGGATTCTCACAACCAGCGGGCGATCTGACGGGGGTTCGACAAACCACAAAGCACGTGGAACCAGCGTGGCGCCTTGAAAGACTTGCGGGAAATAGGGCGAGCGTACCTCCGGCAGCAAAAGGAACGACCAGGAAGCCTTCTGGGATTTCAACAATCTCCTCGCGTGTTCCCACGACAAATTCCGCTGGCCGCGAGGCAACTCACCGCTCCAGCAAGTGACCGGGATGCCCTCCGCGCGGACGCGCGGTTTGCGGATCAGCACGCAAGTGGGAACCTTGAAGAGACCTTTTACGTCGCCGAAGTCATTGATCGTTGTGAAGCCCTGTTTCTGAAAAGTCAAATGCTGCTTAGCCGGAAGAATAACAGATCGCGGCATTACAAACCCCATCGTTCCGCCATCACGCAAGAACTCGTGCACGCAATGGGCAAAGAAAACACTGGAGGTGTCGAGTTGGGTGAAGAGCTTCCGATCCGTTCTCTCCAGCAGGTTGTAGCTGAAGGCCAGCTCTTTGATCCTGGCCTTGTAGGCTGGGTCTTGAACGTCGCGCAGAGAGAGCCAGGGCGGATTGGCAACAATCACGTCTGACTTCTGGCGGCGCAGGTAGGCGGGCCGGTAGGCGTTCTTCAGGATGAAAGCCCATACCGTGTCGCGGTTCGCTTGAATCAAGCGAACCATGAGTGCGAAGTTTTCACGCCACAGAAAGACTTCATGTGGCGAATAGCCAGCGAGCAGCTTGGCGAACCCTTGCCCGGCACGATCTTCCGCCTCTTTCGACACCGCGCCGCGCCGGGCCAATAGGGTCATCTTATCGATCAAGCTGTCCAGGTCGCGTCCCTGGTCAAGACTTTCCAACGGGACATAAAAGTGTTCAGTGTCGCCGACCTTCACGGCTAAAGCCCTCTTCTGAGTGTCCTCGCCGGTCATCAATGTGTCGGCAAGATAGACTCGCAGAAACACCTCCTCTGAGTACTTCGGAAGCTCGGCTGATAGCGCAAGAAGGATGTTGGCCTTGGCCATTAAAGCCGCTACCGGATGAACATCGATGCCCGTTATAGATTCAAGCGCGGTTTTCACCAGGGTGTTTCCCTTCAGGCCTGCGGCGCGGAGGCGGCGGACAGCGCAGAAGAGGAAAGTCCCGGAGCCGCAGGCAGGGTCCAGCAGAGTGCCGCGCCGGTAGTCGATCTCGTCTAGCGTAAGCTCGGCCAGCCAATCCGGAGTGTAAAATTCACCGAGCTGTTGCCGGTCGCCCGATTCCACCATTTCCTGGTAGAGCACCTTGAGCAAGTCCTCATCCACCTGGGACCAGTCAAATTCGCTTAGGCGGCGAAAGAGATTGGCGAAAAACTCAAAGAACGCGGGCTCGGCATCGGTCGCGAGTCCCCATGAGAAGAAGTCTGCCTCGGCGAGGTTTCGAATGCCTTCATTGCGAAAGAACTCACCATCGATGAGTCCGCGGTAAAGTGCGGCGCCATGTTGCCGTTCCCGAAAAACAGCCAGGGTCACGATGGCCCTTGAGACCATCGTCAAATACGTGTGTCTCAGGAACAAATCCTCGTCATCGGGAGGCGCGCCATACACTTTCGCCAAAAGGGCGTTCCATTCCCGGAACTTAACCTGCACACTGGAAAGCTCCTTCACCGAGCGATAGGCCGAGCTGAGCGCTTGCCGGCTTCGGTTGAAAACAACGCTGCCTGGGCCGAAGCGGACCACGACCTCGCCTGAGAGTGGCCGAATCTTGCGGCCGGCCGCCAACAGTTCATCAAGCTGGTTATAGGCGGCGACTGGCATCTCAGATTCGAGCCTAAAGGAACGGACTGTTTGCGGCTTCGCCGTCTCCAAATCGAAATCAAAGACTTCAAAATCGAGGCCGTCGGTCACGGCCGCGATGTAATCGCCGGGGTTCTTCTGTGATTGGAAGTACTTCGTGAGCTCGCTGACGGCATCCTGACGTTCGCGCTCCAGGTCGGTCTTGAACTCGAAGATCACGAACCTGTAGAAAGCGTCAATTCGTCCCCGCGCCGACGCGGCCTTCACCTTGTGCTCTAATTCCACTTCATCAACCTGAATGTTGAAGGCCTTTCGAAGAAAATCCATGAAGAGCGCACGGCGCTGATCGTGATGCTTTTTGCGGTTAACGGCGTCTTTGGCGTGCTCACAATAGTCTTGCAGGTATTCTGCGAAGCGGTCCGGGATGGGAATGACGGACTGTCTCAACATGACGTAGCTTGTCCTCCGGCGCGGCAAGGCCTGACCGGCAGGTTATCATATAAATCTGCGGCTGACGGTAACCATCGTGGCTAATGTCAGGGCCACCCACGCTGACAGTCCATTCTTGGCGCTCCGGCGTCCTTCGAACCTTGACTCAACGCGCGAGAAGGGAAACCCTAATCTGTATCGTTTCTTTACACTTTCTGCCGTCCTGAAACGAGGGACTCCCCTAAGTTATTGCTCCACAAGGTGAAAAAATATTTTTAAAGCTTCTCACCGGTACCCAC